>JAJBUC010000004.1 GCA_020860545.1 Oscillospiraceae bacterium
GGCCCGAAGAGAATCTTTTCAAAGTTGCGCTGCCGCACACCGTTGATGATGTTGGGCACCATCACAAACCCGATCATCACAACGCCCAGTCCGAGCGATGCCAACAGCAACAGCATAACGTTGCCGTCCTCCAGAATCTTAAACCCGGGGAGCACATCCTCAAACCCGAACACCGAGCCGTAGAAGCTGCCGAAAACCGCGCCCGAGAGCCCGCAACAGGTTATAATATTGCCCAGCCACATCTTCCACACCTTGGTCATCACAAATCCCGCCAGCGCGACGCACAGCCCCTGGCCGATATCGCCGAACATAATGCCGAAAAACAGGCAGTAGGTGATGGCCATAAAAATGGAAGGATCCATCTCGTTATATGCAGGCAGGCCATACATCTCCAGAAACGGACCGAACACGCGCCCAAAAAATGGATTTTTGAGCTTGGTGGGCGGCTTGGTCTGTTCAATGCCCTCCGGCATATCCACAGCGATGGAGAGCGATTCGAACGCGGAGAAGCGCGTGGTCAGCTCCGCGAGCGCATCCTCCGGCACCCAACCCATGAGGTAGAACGTCTCGTTGCTGCACGCGGCGTAACGGCGCAGATCGGCGCAATCGTGGTGGTAGCGCAGATATGAGTAGACCGAGAGCAGCCGTTCGCGCTCCTTCTCCTTTAGGGTGAGCAGTTGAATTTCAAGCTTTTCCGCTTGCCGTTGCGCCGTCTGTGCCTCATCCCGAAGCTGGGCGATCGCCTTGTCCACTGTGCCGTGCGGGCGGACGTCCAGATGAATGGCCGCAAAGTGCATGGAGGTGAAAAACTGATCCATCGCCTGGCTTGTCTGCTCCGTTGTAAAATAAATGCCGTACACCTGCCGCGCCTCTATGGAGGTGGGGATGAAGATCACATCCTCGTTTTCCTCCAGCATCGCCCCAAATGCGTCATAGGTCTCCCGTGGAAGCGAACCATAGCGAAAGCGCGCGTAATGAAAGTTCCATAGATCGTCCAGATTGGCGGTCAACCCCAGCAGATGCTCAAACTTTTCCGCGACCTTGCTGCTCTGGTCCGCGATGCCGATTTGCCCTTCCCGCTCCTGCTGGATGGCACTAATCTGCCCCTCCAGCTCATCGAGATAGGCCATCAGCGCCCCTTCATCCTGCGACAGCACAAACGGGACGTGCCCCAGCGCGATCCCCGACCGCTCGGCCAGCTCCTCCGCGCGGCGCAGCTGTTTGGTGTATGTGTTGACATAGGGCATGGGGGCGAGGCCTTCCATTTCGCCCAGCATCAGCATCGCATTTTCCGGGTGGAACGCCTGGTCAATCACGCAGGATGAGACAAATGCGTCAAACTGCTGCCGGGGTCCGGCAGCGGTCACAAGCCTCATTGGTACCACGGACAAAGGGGATCATCTCCCTTCCCTTTTTATAATTACGGCGGACTTCTTACATACCGGCAAGCTTCACCATCGCCGCGTCATAGGCAACGCCGTATTTGACCGATTCGATCACATTGATGAGTGTCTGCAGCTCAAATTCCTTCTCCTGAAAATAGACCAGCAGCGTGTGGACAGACGGCTCATCCGAAACTAGATGCCGCCGGAACAGAAGGTAGAGCATGCGGCGCACCTCCTCCTCCAGCTCGCCGACGTCGGTCTGCGCAAAATATTTTCTGTAGGGAGAGTCCTGCAAAAGCGCAAGTGTACTCTCCAGATCGGGCGCCGTGACCATCTGCCGCAGCTGCTCGCCCCGCAATGGGCCGCTCGACGGGATGAGCGCCATCATATACAGCTCATTCGGCGCATGGGGGTAGTACCGCTTCAAACGCAGGATATGGATGATATTGAGAAAGTCAATCTGCATACCGTGCGACTTGCGCAAAAGCGCCTTCGTCTTTTTCTTTCCGTAAGCGTCGATCAGGCGCTGCTGATAGGATTCAAGCGTAATCTGCAGCAGGGAATCCACCGCGGCATATTCCGGCAGTGTCTCCTCCGTCTGCGGGCGCAGGTGGCGCAGCGCATCTGCAAAAATGGTTTCCCCCGCCGCAGCGATCAGCCCGTCATAGTCCTTGCACTGCTCAAGCGCATCGGCACTGAGCTTGCTGTGCGCCAGAAATTTATTTTCAGGGGGCTTCCCCTTGTAATAGCCACCGCTCTTGAGCCTGCGCATGGTGTTCAAAATCGCCTGCCGTTCGGCGTTGCGCACGGGGACGCGCAACAGCGGAATATCCTTCTGCCCCACATAGTGCATCAGGGAGCTATATTCGGCGTAGAGCTGCCCGCGCAATGCCGTCTCCAGCTCAATGCGTCCGACAAAGCCACCGCTAGCTGTCACAGCGCTCAGCTCACTGACCGCCTCGGACCAGCCGGAGCGCTGGCGGAGATAATCGAGTATCTCCTCCTCGCTCTTCTGCGCTGCAATGTGCTCATAGTCCTCTGTCCGCAGGCGCTGTCCGAACATGGCACGGATTTTGGTCTGCACCGCACCATATTGCATCAGCCCCGACATCATGCCCCATCACCTGCAATTTCATCAAACAGCGTCTGAATCCAGCGCGCTTTGTTCTCGTGATACGCCCGGTTGATGCGCGCCATCGCTGCTTCAAAGTCCTTGTCCAGCGCGCGGATATCGTCCTGCGCGTCATCCTGCTCGGTTTTTTCAATGGCCTCCAGCCGCCGCTTTGCGCGCGACATATAGTCCTCCCGCAGCCGCGCAATTTCTTTCTCCACATCGGTATCTAATGTGGTCTCCTTCGTTTCGGCTTCCTTGACAATCTCCTGGGCGCTCTGTTCGGCCGCAACTATTTTATTGACCAAATCAAGATATTCCATACCCAACCCTCCGTCGCCCCGTATAGGGCCGTAATCCCGCCGCACCTGCAGCGCGGCGGGGAAATGCCAATACACACCGTTTTGTTCCTATTTAAATATACAATCCCGTAAAATATGATCTATCATAGCACACGGGATGACAGGATTCCAGCGAAAAGTGTACTAAGTTTCAGACAAATTACATGGTGAATTTTTATAAGTTTTACTGATACACAAATTCCCATCTTTGATTGTATGCTGTTAGGCCCGTGCAATGTACAGGTTGACCCTTGTTTTTTGCCCGCTCAGCAAGAGACATGGTGCTTGCCTGCACTCTCACAGACTGCAGAATCAGGATTTCCATGTAAAAAACATTGACATGTCTTTTTTCCTTTGGTATAATGATCATCACTCTGGACGATTAGCTCAGCTGGTAGAGCATCCGCTTGACGTGCGGGAGGTCACAGGTTCAAGTCCTGTATCGTCCACCACACCTTGAGAAATCCGAACTTAATCCCGATAGGGAGTAGGTTCGGATTTCTTGTTTACATTGAGGATATCAATATTCTGATGTTAGATTTCATTGGCAGGGGATATAGTCATACTCTGAGTTCTGAACCAGAG
>JAJBUC010000019.1 GCA_020860545.1 Oscillospiraceae bacterium
ATATTCCTGTCTTCCTGCTCCCCGCCGGGGCCCCGGTGGGGGATAAGGGCGCGGGGCTTGACCTGGGGGCGGACGACTACATCTCAAAGCCGTTTGCCACGGAGGAGCTGCTGGCCCGTATCCGCGCCGCGCTGCGCAAGCAGGAGGGGGCTTCGGACGTTCCGGTATCCCGCGCGCTGACAGCAGGTCCGCTATGCATGGATACCGAGCGGTACGAGGTGACGGTCAGCGATACACCGGTGGAATTGACGCGGCGGGAATTTGACCTGCTGCGCTATTTGCTCGAGCACAAGGAGAAGGTGGTATCCCGTGAGACGCTGCTTGATCAGGTCTGGGGGTTCGATTTTGTCGGAGAGACCAACGCGGTGGATGTCTATATCCGGTTTCTCCGCGCAAAGATCGACGACCATTTTTCCTGCAAGCTTATTCACACCGTACGCGGTGTGGGCTACGTCATCAAGGAGGGACAGCCGCCAGCCGAGGGATCAACAGGATAAGGGGGGAGCGCCATGCCGCGTTCTCGCAAATCGGATGCGAAACCGGCGAGAGGGCTGAAATCCTCCCTCGTCCGGCAACTGAATATTCGCCAGTTTTTCCGTCTGCTGCTGACGTTTGTCGGGATGGATTTGCTGCTGATCGCGCTCTTTTGTGCGGGCCTGCTGGTCTGGTCGGAGGCACGTTGCGCCTCCGTTTTTGGACTGATCGAGACGAACGGACTGCCGACACAGGAGAGCGCCGCATGGATGGAGGCGGGGGAGTACACCGTTGCGGAGCTGGGCCGTGCACCGTCCGGTGTTGCGCTGCCGGATATTCCGCTGCCCGGAGAGGTCACGCCTGGTCTCCGCAGTATCCGCATGCCCGGTGCTACATCGATCTTCCGGCTCGGCGAGCTGCGCCCGGGCGTGGGGGCGGAGTATACGGTGGAGTTTGACTATGGGGCTTCCGCCTATGCCATTACCATCCATCTGGAGTGGGGTGCAACTGTCTTTATCTGGATGATACGGGTGCTGCTGCTGGTGCAACTGATTGTGCTGGCCTGCTATCCCTTCCGCAATGCAAAGGCCATCGGGCGGGTGCTGCGGCCCATACAGGATTTCGCGGCGGCTGCGAATAAAATCACAACGGCCCCCGGGCTTTCGCCGGAGGCCATAAAGACATTGACAGCTACACTCGGGGAGATTAACGAGAGTCATCTGGATACCCGCATCTCCCTGCCGGAGGGTCAGTCGGAGCTGCAGGTGCTCGGCGCATCCATCAACGCCATGCTCGAGCGGCTCGACAGCGGCTTTAGCGCACAGATGCGCTTTGTCTCCGATGCGTCACACGAGCTGCGCACGCCCATTGCGGTGATTCAGGGGTATGCAAGCCTCCTCAACCGCTGGGGGAAGGACAATCCCGAGACCCGGCAGGAGGCGATCGACGCCATTCAGGCGGAGGCAAACGCGATGAAATCCCTCGTGGAGCAGCTGCTGTTTCTCGTCCGTGGAGACAACGAATCCATGCAGCTGAGCGTAACCCGCTTTGCCCTGCACGAGATGGCGGCTGAGGTGTTGCGCGCGAGCGAGGTGATTGACGAGAACCACATTTTCATCGCCCGGCTGGATGAGGAGGTGTTTATCTCAGGTGATAATGGTCTGCTCAAGCAGGCGCTGCGCATTCTGGTGGATAACAGCATCAAATACACCCCACCGGGCGGCACCATTACCCTCACCGTCGGTATGGACGGGATGAACGCCAGAATTTCGGTGCAGGACGAGGGGCAGGGGATGCAGGCTGAGGCCATTCCCCACATATTTGACCGTTTTTACCGCACCGATGAATCCCGCGCGCGCCAGACCGGAGGGACGGGATTGGGCCTGTCTATCGCCAAGTGGATCGTCGACCGGCACGGCGGCTGGTTTGAGGTACTCTCGTGGAAAGAGGTCGGTACCCGTATGACCATTGTCCTGCCACAGTCTGGCGATTGATGGGGTTTTTACATGAAAAGCTGTTTATCTATAACTTCTTGTGGTGGGGGTTCCCCTTGCCCGCCCGAGGGGGAACCCCCACGGCAGAGGAGTGTAGGTGCACATAATCTTTCTGTCCGTCTTAACAAGCTGGGCAAGCTCACGCTTGGAGATCAGACGATGGTGCCGCCGCCGAGCACGAGCTCACCCTGATAGAAGACCGCCGCCTGACCGGACGTGATCGCCCGCTGGGGCGTTTGGAAGTCCACTTGTACGCGCCCACCGGCCAGTGGTGTAAGGGTGGCGGGGGCCTCCTGCTGGCTGTACCGGGTTTTCACCGCAGCCTCCATGGGCGTGGTGAGCGCGGGGAAGGCAATCCAGTTGACGTCTTTTACCGTCATGGTGCCGCTGTAGAGCGCTTCCTCCTCCCCTAAGACGACAGTGTTGGAAGCGGCATCCTTCGAGAGCACGTACATCGGCCTGTTCAGGCTCAGCCCAAGGCCCCTGCGCTGGCCCACGGTGTAGCGGAGCAACCCCCTGTGGACGCCGAGTATCCGCCCGTCCCGGTCGGTAAAGTGGCCGGGCGGGGCGGGTATTCCGAGTGTATCCACTAGGAAGGATGCGTAATCACCGTCAGGGACAAAGCAGATGTCCTGACTGTCCGGTTTTTGGGCGTTGTCGAAGCCAAGCTCCGCCGCGTACCGGCGGACTGCCCGCTTTGTGAGGGAGCCGAGCGGGAAATGGGTACGCTGCAGCTGCTCCTGCGTCATCCCGTAAAGCACATAGGTCTGGTCCTTGGTTCTGTCGACCGCTTTTTTTAGCAGATAGCGCCCTGTCCGCGTGTCATAGGCGGCTTGCGCGTAGTGCCCTGTCGCGATGCAATCCATATGCAGCAGCATGGCGCGTGACAAAAGAGCCGCAAACTTGATCATGCGGTTACAGTCTATGCAGGGGTTCGGCGTCTCGCCGCGCCGGTAAGCGGCGGCAAAGCGGCAGATGACCTGCTGACGAAAGCGGTCGCTGTAGTTAAACACATAATGCGGTATGCCGAGCCGGCGCGCGACGCCCCGCGCGTCCTCCACATCGGACAGGGCGCAGCAGGGACGCCCTGTTTTTTCCGGCAGAATATCGCCCTCGGAAAAGAGCTTGAGCGTCGCCCCGCAGACCGCATATCCCTGCCGCGCGAGCAGGGCGGCCGCGACCGAGCTGTCCACGCCGCCGCTCATGGCGACCATGACGCGCTGTGTCATATGGGCTGTATCCGCGTCAATCAGAGAAGAGGGGGGTGGAGAGATAGCGGTCACCGCCGTCCGGCAGGATGACAACGATGTTTTTGCCCGCATTTTCACTGCGCTGTGCGAGCTGCGTCGCCGCCCAGATGGCCGCGCCCGCAGAGATACCGATGAGCAGGCCCTCCGACTTGGACAGCTCGCGCCCGGTGGCAAAAGCGTCTTCATTTGTCACGCGGATGATTTCATCGTAAACCGAAGTGTTCAGCACCTCCGGCACAAAGCCCGCCCCGATACCCTGAATTTTGTGGGGTCCCACCTTACCGCCGGAGAGCACGGGTGACGCGTCCGGCTCTACCGCGACGATTTTGATATTCGGGTTTTTTCCCTTCAGGTATTCTCCCGCGCCTGTGATCGTGCCGCCGGTACCGACCCCCGCCACCAGAAAGTCCACGCTGCCGTCCGTATCTTCCCAAATTTCGGGCCCGGTGGTCTTTTTGTGGATCTCCGGATTGGCGGGATTCACAAATTGACCGGGGATGAAGGCGTGGGGGATTTCCTTTGCCAGCTCCTCGGCTCTGGCGATGGCACCGGGCATACCTTTGCTGCCCTCGGTCAGCACCAGCTCCGCGCCATAGGCCTTGAGCAGGTTGCGGCGCTCCACGCTCATCGTCTCCGGCATGGTGAGGATGATGCGGTATCCGCGCGCCGCGGCGACGGAGGCAAGCCCGATGCCGGTGTTGCCGCTTGTCGGTTCGATGATGACGGACTGCGCGTTCAAAAGCCCCTTTTCCTCGGCGGCTTCGATCATTGCTTTTGCGATACGGTCTTTCACGCTCCCCGCCGGGTTAAAGTACTCCAGCTTGCCGATGAGCCTGGCGTTTAAATTGTGCCTCTTTTCATAATTGGAAAGCTCCAACAGCGGGGTTTTGCCGATGAGTTCAATCAGACTGTGATATACGTTGGACATGATAATTACCTCCCTAGATCCTGTGCGCATTGAATTCATATATGTTTTATATGGATTGAGTTTATCATACAGCCAGCGGGCGCATTTGTCAAGATTATTTCAAAATTATTTTTCCGATCTGTTTTATCGATATTGGCGGTTGACAAAAGCATGCCCGTCAGGTATGATCTGAATACATACAAAACTTATATGAAATGGGGTGCGAGCCATGAGAGTGTCTGCCAAGGGACGCTATGCGCTTGCCGCTGCTGTCCATATGGCCCAGATGTACGACAGCCGGGAGGTCATCACCGTCGTGAGTATTTCTGAACGGCTCGGTATTTCAAAAATCTATCTGGAGCAGGTTTTTTCCCTCCTGAAGCGCTGCGGCATTGTGACGTCTACAAAAGGTGCGCAGGGGGGGTATCAGCTGGCGCATCCGCCCTGGCAGGTGAAAGCACTTGACGTGCTATCGGCGGTGGAGACGGCCCTGTTTGAGCCTGCTGAGGGAACGGTTGCTGAGAAGGCGCCTGAAATTGACATGGTCATGCGGCAATCTGTGTTTCAGCCGGTCGATCAGGCGGTGCGGGACGCGCTGGGGAAAATTACACTCTATGACCTTGCTGCGCAGGCGGAGCGCCTGCGCAAAGAAGATGCGTTGATGTTCTATATTTGAATTTATGAAGAAAAGGAGTGGGAAATGCAATGGATTTTGAAACGCTTTGCGTGCACGGACAAGGTGAGCTCTATCATACAACGGGCGCGGTGAGTGTGCCTATTTTTCAGTCGGCGACCTTCCGGCATCCGGGGGTAGGGCAGAGCACGGGTTTTGATTATGCCCGACTGCAGAACCCGACCCGCGCCTCGCTGGAGCAAATCGTGGCGCAATTGGAGGGCGGCACCGACGCCATCGCCTGTTCCACCGGCATGGCGGCGGTGACAACGGTGATGGAGCTGTTTGCGCCGGGGGATCATATTATTGCGTCGGACGACTTATACGGCGGCTCGCACCGCCTGTTTCACAATATCTCCATGAAAAACGGCATATCCTTCGACTTTGTGGATACCGCCCATCTGGAGCGGGTGGAGACGCTGGTACGCGCGGAGACAAAGGCGCTCTTTGTTGAGACGCCGACCAATCCCATGATGCAGGTAACCGATCTGGCCGCTGCGGCGCGGCTGTGCAAGGCGCACGGCATGTTGCTTGTGGTGGACAATACCTTCCTCACGCCCTATTTCCAAAATCCGCTGGCGCTGGGGGCAGATGTGGTGGTGCACAGCGGCACAAAATTTCTCTGTGGACACAACGACACGCTCGCTGGATTTCTGGTGGTTGCCGACCCGGCGCTTTCGGAACGCCTGCGTTTCCTCTATAAAACCACCGGAGCCTGCCTGTCTCCGTTTGACAGCTGGCTGCTTATCCGCAGTATCAAGACCCTGCCGATCCGTATGGAGCGGCAGCAGGAGACGGCAGGCAAAATTGCGCAGTGGCTTGCCGGGGCGGAAAAAGTCAGGCAGGTGCATTATGTTGGCCTGCCCACACACCCCGGATATGAAGTTTCAAAGCAACAAGCGCGCGGCTTTGGCGCGATGATCTCCTTTGTGGTGGATCAGGAGGAGACGGCTGTGCGGCTGCTGGAGCGGCTATCGGTGATACAATACGCCGAAAGCCTCGGCGGTGTGGAGTCGCTTATGACCTATCCGATGCTCCAGACCCACGCGGATGTGCCGCAGGCGGAGCGTGAGGCGAAGGGGATTACGGAATGCCTGCTGCGTCTCTCGGTTGGACTGGAGTCGGCGGAGGATCTGATTGCCGATCTGGCGCAGGCGATGGAGGGAGATGAAACATGAGGTATGATTTTGACAAGGTGATCGACCGGCACGGCAGCGATTCCCTGAAATATGATTTTGCCGCACAGCGTGGCATGCCGAAGGATATTCTGCCGCTCTGGGTGGCGGATATGGATTTCCAGTCGCCACCGGAGGTGATTGAAGCACTCGAGGCGCGCTGCCGCCATGGAATTTTCGGGTACAGCGATGCGGCGGGGGAGGAATATTTTAACATCCTGCACCGTTGGTATCAAACGCGGTTCGGGTGGGAGATTTCCCCCGCGTGGCTTATGAAAACCCCCGGCGTGATGTTCGCCGCCTGCGCCGCGATCCGCGCGCTCAGTGAACCGGGCGACGCGGTGCTCATCCAGACGCCGGTATACTATCCCTTTTTGTCGTTCGCGCAGAACAATGGCAGGAAGCCGGTTGTAAGCGAGCTGCGCTATCAGGACGGCAGGTATACGGTTGATCTGGAGGACTTTGAGAAAAAAATCGTGCAAAATCAAGTAAAAATCTTCCTCATGTGCAGCCCGCATAATCCGGTGGGCAGGGTGTGGAGCGAGGCGGAGCTGACAGCAATGGGGGATATCTGTCTCAAATACGGCGTAAAGGTCATCTCCGACGAAATCCATGCGGATTTTACCTTTCCGGGCCACCGTCACACGGTTTTTGCGGGGATCAAGCCCGCCTTTGCCGATATCACGGTCACCTGTACCGCGCCGTCGAAGACGTTCAACATGGCGGGCTTGCAGCTTTCCAATATCTTTGTGCCCAATCCGGATTTCCGCAGACGCATGCTGCGGCAGATGGACGCGGCGGGCTACAGCCAGCCGAATGTAATGGGGCTGGTCGCCGCGCAGGCGGCGTATGCCCATGGCGCGCCATGGCTGGAGGAGCTGAAGGCGTATCTGACCGGAAATCTGGACTTTGTGCGGCAGTTTTTGAAAGCGCAACTGCCGCAGATCCGGCTGGTGGAGCCGGAGGGCACCTATCTACTGTGGCTGGACTGCCGTGCGCTGGGCCTGACGGACAGAGAAATCGATGACCTGATGGTGCATCAGGCGGGGCTGTGGCTGGATGCGGGCACTATTTTCGGCGCGGGCGGAGCGGGGTTTCAGCGGATCAACATTGGCTGCCCGCGGTCAATTTTGCAGGAGGCGATGAAGCGCATGGAAAAGGCGCTGCGCAGATGATATAGATGCTGGATATTCCCACCCGTGCGGGGGTGTTCATAACAACAGAAGGGTGCCACCACAGACGGTTGCCCCTATGCATATACGAAGAAGTAACCGCTGGTGTATAGCCAAGGCGGTTACTTCTTTTTTTCATCCAGAAACAGGAAGACAAGGCCATAGATATCAGGCCAGCAGATCCGGCCCGGTGAGGTCGAGTTTGCGTTTGCGGTCGGAGGAGACCGTCAGCTTTTCGGCGAGCAGCGCGGCATCGCCGGATGAAAGCACATCGCGGTATGCAGTGAGGTTATCGAGCAGGTGGTCGATGACCTCCACAAGCGCCCCCGCGTTCATGCCAAGCAGCTGCGTCCAGAGTGCGACGTCGAGCGCCGCGACCCTTGTACAGCCGCGAAAGGAGCTGCCCTCAAAGCCTTTGCAGCTGAAAAACTGTGGGTCGTCACAGACGGACAGGGCGATAATATGCATCAGCTGGCTGGTGTAGGCGATAAGGCGGTCGTGCGCCTCAGGGGTGGTGCGATAGACATCTTTACAGCCCATGTGCGCCGCCATGCGCGTGAGCAGGGCGACGTGCGCCTCTGTACTTTCCGGGCGGGGGGTAAGGATCAGATGGGTGCCCTGAAACATCTCCGCAAAGGCGTTGGTGATGCCGGAAAATTCGGTGCCTGCCATCGGGTGCGCGCCGATATAGTCGACTGTATCGGGCAGCACGGCGGCGGCCTCCGCGATGGCACATTTTACCCCGCAGACGTCGGTGACCACGCAGCCGGGGCGGAAGCTGTTGCGAAAGGCGGAGAAAAACTCTGTGATCCCTTTGGGATGCAGCGCCAGTATGACGAGGTCTGCATGGGGCAGCACCTCCGATGCCTGCGCGCAGACGCGGTCGGCAACGTGGTGCTCGCGCGCGTAGCGCAGGGTGGGCTGGGAGACGTCCACGCCGACAATTTCATACTCTTCAAACCCTTGCAGGGCTAGCGCCATAGAGCCGCCAATAAGTCCGAGCCCTACGATAACAATCGTCTTTTTCATGACCGGGCAATCCTTCCTTATCCTGCGTGCAGTGTGCGTCCGACACACTGCGCCACACGATCGAGCTGTTGCATCAGCGTGCAGAAGTCGTCGGGGGTGATGGACTGCGCGCCGTCGCACAGGGCGTTTTTGGGGTCGTTATGCACCTCGATCAACAGGCCGTCCGCACCCGCCGCGACCGCCGCGAGACTCATCCGCTCCACCATCCACGCTTTTCCGCAGGCATGGGATGGATCGACGAACACGGGCAGGTGGGACTGCTGCTTGACGGCGAGAATGGCAGAGAGGTCAAGGGTGTTGCGGGTAAAGGTCTCGAAGGTGCGGATGCCGCGCTCACAGAGGATCACCTGATGATTACCGCCCGCCATAATATACTCCGCGCTCATCAGCCACTCCTCAATGGTGGAGGAGAGCCCGCGCTTGAGCAGGATGGGCTTTTTGCTTTTGCCGAGCTGTTTGAGCAGGTCAAAATTCTGCATATTGCGCGCGCCGACCTGAATGACATCCACGCAGGATTCAAAGAGCTCCAGATCGTCGGTTGACATAATTTCCGTCACTATGGGCAGGCCCGTTTCCTTGCGCGCCTCCTCAAGCAGGCGGATGCCCTCCCCGGCGAGTCCCTGAAAGGAGTAGGGAGAGGTGCGCGGCTTGAACGCGCCGCCACGCAGCGCCGCCGCCCCCGCCGCCTTGACCGACTGTGCAATACCGGTGATCTGGCTTTGGCTCTCCACCGAGCAGGGGCCTGCGACGATGGTGAGGCGGTTTCCGCCGACCACCGCGCCGTTGGGCAGGAGAATGGTGGTGTCGTCCGGGTGGTATTTCCGGTTCGCTTTTTTATATGGCTCGCTCACGCGCATGACCCGCTCCACGCCGGGGAGAAGGGACAGCTTGTCCTGATCGAGCTTGTCTGCATGGCCCTCCGCGCCGAGGATGGTGGTTTCCGAGCCTTTGGAGACCATGACCTTTACGCCGCCGTCCTCCATGGTGCGAATGGCGTTTTCCAGCTCTTGCGCAGAGAAGCCGGACTTCATAATGACTACCATATTACATCTTCCCTTCTGATACAATAAAAAAATAACGACAACCCATTTGGGTTGCCGCCTGTTCGGTAGACCAGGGTTTTCAACGACAATCCATTATGGGCACGCAAAATAGCCGCTAAAATAATAGCGGTAATCGACATATGCATAATGGGCTGTACAAAAACGCATGGCGATACTCCTTTTTTGATTTCTTGCTGTTACTTTAGCACTTTTTGCAGCTAAAGTCAAGGGTTAAATTTCTCCTGCTTGAATCTTTGGTGAAAAGCGTATATAATAATCAAAAGCAGAGTATTGCGATAGAGAATGGATGGTATAACATGAAAATTTCAACCAAAGGGCGCTATGCCCTGCGTCTGATGCTCGATCTGGCGCTATACGGAAACGGAGCGGCGCTGTCACTGCGTGAGGTGTCCGGGCGGCAGGATATCTCTGAAAAATATCTGGAACAGATTGTGACCCATCTGACCCGCGCCAATCTGGTGCGCAGTGTCCGCGGCGCGGGCGGCGGCTATCTGCTCACCCGTGCGCCGGAGGAATATACGGTGGGGGAAATTCTCCGCGCGCTGGAGGGGACGCTCGCGCCGGTCAGCTGTGTGGACGGCACCGTCTGCTGTGAGCGGGCGGAGACCTGTGTAACCATTGACGTTTGGCAGGAGATTCAAAACGCGGTCTCCGGCGTGGTGGATCATATTACACTTGCAGATCTGGTTGCCCGGCATGGGGAGAAGCTGGCCGCCCACACGGCACGCGCCCGTACCGCGCAGTCGGAATGAGCGGGCGGCTAGCGCAAGTTTTGCGTGCACAGCATGGCGCTTGTCAGGCGGCGCATATTCTCCGACATCGCGTCGAGCAGTGCGGTGTGTTCGTTTAGAATCTCCTGAATCCGCTCGAGCGAGGCGGGGATATCTGTTTCGGCCGCTGCGGCGGATTGCGCGAGGAGGCAGGCGGGGAAATTCGGATTTGGATAGCGGTTGATGTGCTCCTGCGTGGCGGCGTTTTCCCGCGCGGCGGCGGCGAGCGCCTGCCCCTGTGCGAGCAGCGCGGCAGCCTGCGCGTCTGTCCGTGCGGCGTTTGTCGGGTTGATACTGTTATTCCGGGTTTGCCGGTTACCGCCTGCCGCAAATCCGCGCTGACGGTTCATGCCCTGTGTCATTCGGAAGACCTCCATTTCCGTACCTTCACTAGTTTTATCAGTGTTTCTATGTCATTCTATGCATCTGGCGCAGTTTTGCCTTCCATTTTGCTAAAAACCGGACCTTTTACTTTATGACGAAAGAATAAGAGGAGAAAACGATGATGAATATGCGAAAACTCTCTGTGCTTGTGTTATGCGCGGCGTGCGCGCTGGCGCTATTGGCCGGCTGTGCGAAAGATGCGGCGACCCCCTCCCTGTCGCCGAGCGGGGAACCAGCCGCGAGCACATCCGCAGCGCAGGGGACGGACGTCCGGCTGGGCCTCTTGAAGGGGCCGACCGGCATGGGCGCGGTGAAGCTCCTTGCGGATAACGACGCGACGGAGACGACGAACCGGTATGCGGTGACGCTCGCCTCCGACCCGGCCAATGAGATTATGCCAAAGCTGATTAACGGTGAGCTGGATATCGCGGCAATCCCGACGAATCTGGCGGCGACGCTCTATAACAAGACGGACGGCGGCGTCCAGCTGCTGGCGCTTAACACGCTCGGCGTGCTCTATATTTTAGAAAACGGGGACACGGTGCACGGAATTGCCGATCTCAAGGGGAAGACGGTATATGCAACCGGGCAGGGGGCAAATCCCGAATATGTACTCAATTACCTGCTAGAGCAGAACAATCTGACGCCGGGGACAGATGTGACCATCGTGTGGAAGGACAGCGATGAGCTCGCGGCGCTCACGGCGGCGGGAGAAGTAGACCTGTGTATGCTGCCTGTCCCTGCGGTGACGGCGGTGCAACAGCAGAATCCAGATGTGCGCACCGCGATCAATTTAAACACCGCGTGGACGGAATCGGGTGCTGACGGTGTCTTTACCATGGGCTGTGTTGTGGCGCGTACGGAATTTGCCGCGCAGAATCCGGAGGCTGTGGACGCGTTTTTGATGGAGTACGCGGCTTCTGTTTCCTACGTCAATGAAACGCCGGAAGAGGCGGCGGATCTCATTGCGCAGTATGGCATTACGGCAAACAGAGACATTGCGCTTGCCGCGATTCCGGATGCGAACATGGTATGTATTACGGGCGTCGACATGACGGACATCCAAAGCTATTACGAGGTGCTCTACGCCGCAGACCCGACATCTATTGGAGGATCCATTCCGGATGATGCCTTCTACTATATTAAAAAATAAGCGTGATCACCCTGTGCTGCGGATTGTCATACCCCTGGTCATCTGGCTGGGGGTATGGCAGTTTGCAGCGCAGTGTGTCGGGCACGACCTGCTGCTGCCCGGTCCTGCCACGGTGGGCGCTGCATGGCTGCGCCTCGCGGGCACCACGGCGTTCTGGCTGACCACGCTTAGTAGCCTTGCGCATATCTTTGGCGGGTTTCTGCTGGGTGTTTTGTGCGGTGTTGCGCTGGCGGTGCCGTCGGCGTATTCTATCTGGGTGTACCGCATTGTCAGCCCTGTGCTGGAGGTGATACGCGCGACGCCGGTGGCGTCGTTTATCATCCTGCTGCTGCTCTGGTCGCCGACCGGCTGGGTGCCGACCATCGCGGCCATTTTAATGGTAATGCCGGTGGTGTGGGGCAATGTCACGCAGGGAGTTGCCCGGACCGATCCGCTCCTGCTGGAGTGCGCTGCCGCCTACCGCTTTTCACGCGGAAAGACTGCGCGCCTTGTTATCATCCCGTCGGTGCAGCCGTATTTTATAAGCGCCTGCAACACGGGCGTAGGCCTCGCGTGGAAGGCGGGGGTGGCGGCGGAAGTGCTGTGCAAACCGGGGCGCGCAATCGGTACCGCGCTTTACAACGCGAAAATCACCCTGCAGACACCGGAGCTCTTTGCGTGGACGGCGATGATCATCGTTCTGAGCTTTGCCGTGGGGCATCTGCTGAAAAGACTGTTTCGGGTATGGACAGGGGTGGTGCCAACGTGATTGCGGTGCATGATGTAACCGTCTCTTTTGGGGAGAAGGAGGTGCTCCGCCGGTTTTCTCTCCGTTTTTCGGACACGGGCATTACCGCCCTCGTGGGCCCATCCGGCGCGGGGAAGACAACACTGCTGCGCCTGATGGCCGGATTGCAGCGCCCGGAGGAGGGGGCGGTGGAGGTGCCGCAGCCGCCTGTGCTGCTCTTTCAGGAGGATCGGCTCTTTCCGTGGCGCACGGCGGCGCAGCATATCACCGACGTATCCGGAGAGAAGGGGCGGGATGCGCAGGCGCTTGTGTCGCGGTATCTGGCGCTTGTAGAGCTGGGTGGGGAAGAGGCGCGGTATCCTGCGGAACTCTCCGGGGGCATGGCAAGGCGGCTGGCACTTGCGCGGGCGCTGGCGTGCGGGGGGAAGCTGTTTTTGCTTGACGAACCCTTTGCCGGGGTGGATTTGGCCTGCGCCGGGCGCATTTTGACCCGTATCCGCGTATGCGGAGCCCCTGTGATTCTCACCTGCCACGAGCCTGCCGTCGCGGCGCAGGCGGATCATATTGTCTATCTGGACGGTCCGCCGCTGCGTGTAAAAAAAGACTGCTGAGATGTTTGCATCTCAACAGTCTTTTGCATTTGCCCGGATGATTTAACCAAACTTGCGCTTGAAATCCACTGTGACGGTTCCGCCGGGAGACGCTTCGAATCTGTAGTCGCCCGGAAGAGCTACGCCGAACTGGTCGGTCACGAACAGTATGTTATGCTTGTTTAAGGTCTGAAATTCTATGGTTTTGCCATTGCCGACGGAGCCGACTTTAATGCCGTTGAGCCAAACTGTTTGGGATACGGCCATCCCGGTGAATGCGGATTTGCGTGTAAATGTGATTTTACAGGGCGAAGACAAAATTTCCTCTGGAGGCGCAACCAAAGGAAGCGAGTCGAATTTTTTCTTACAGGATTTACACTTGCAGGTTATCGGCACAAGCGTAGTGCTGTCCTTTGTGACCGCATTTGCGACAATAGCGCCTACAGCGCCAAACGCCAAGCTTACACCCGCAGCTGTCCCCTTTGAACCAGCCGAACCGATAATCGTGAAGTCGTTTGATTCGCAGTTTGGACATTTCAAATTGTAAAGGCTGGGCGCGTTTACAGTAGCGGTGGACTCTTTTTCAATTTGATCTTCCATATGTATCCCCTTACCCAATTAAGATAAGTCCAGTATACTATAAAGCGTCTGATGCTGTCAAACCAATTTTCCGTGTTACCCTATGTTATGTCTGCCACAATGTCGCGGGCCAACAAATCAACAACGCGGCTGCTTCATTCACCCTCGATATTCACGAATCTTTCTTGTTCATGTGCGTCAATGATGTCTAAATTTTGTTTTTCTATGTGATTGCTTATGATCAAAACCGGATAAGTACCCTTAATTGCTGTGACAGGCTGCTCGGTGACCGTATCACCGCTGTTTGTGTTCATCAATCCGTTCATATTTCGGTACGAAAACGTAATCCATCCTTGCAGGGTAGAATCGGCATCCTCTGTGTAGTACCTGTAATCAGATATCCCTTGTGATGAAAAGAAATCGGCGATTTCCATTTTATCACCATTCAGTGAAAATAAAGCACCGACTGTAGTAACAATCCCGGCGCATTTTAATTCTGCTTTTTCAGGTTCCGATAGATCTTCAAAGAGAAAATATTGTGTTCCAAAGAGAAAGTACGAATATTCCATGTCTGGATCATAGAGCGATACGGCAGCGGCGTCTGGCAAGCCATCGTTTTGTGTATATATTATCGCGGCAGGATGTTCCTCTACTAGTGTCCTGTATGATGTCCCAATGTCGCCAAATAAGTCGGGGACGTTATCCGTCTCCATATTGATTGTATTCTCGCTTTTGCATGCGGTAGAGAGCAATAACACAGCAATCGTCATGAGCGGCAAAAGATATTTCCGTCCCATCCGTAACACCTCAAGAAGTAACTATTTTCATAGCGAGCCATCGCAAAAGCCGCAACAATCAGCGTTTTCGGACTGCTTGACCAAGGGCGGAAGATAGCGCTCGGTCTGGGTGATGCAGTTTGGATTGGTACAGAGCGGCATGGTGCCGATCTCTACCGAGGGCGGTGCTGTGCGCGGCTGGTTTGCAAGGTCGGTGAGCAGAGCCATACGGGCAAACATGCCGAAACGCGCCTGCGCAAAGTAGACCGCGCGCGGATCGTCGTCGACGTCAAGGGCGATCTCATCCACACGCGGTAGCGGATGCATGACAAGCAAATCCTTTTTCGCCCGGAGAAGCTTGCGGCGGGTTAAGATGTAGACGCCCTTGTTGCGCTCGTATTCCAGCGGATCGACAAAGCGCTCGCGCTGGATGCGGGTCATGTAGAGCACATCAAGCTGTGGGATGACAGGTTCGAGTCCCGTCACCTCCACAGTGCGCATATCATGCGCCTGCATAAAGGCGCGGATATAGTCCGGCACCGCCAGCTCGCGCGGCGAGATCAGGTAGAACTTGACCCCTTCAAATTTTGCCAGCGCCTTAATGAGTGAGTGTACGGTGCGTCCGTTTTTCAGATCGCCGCACAGCCCGATCGACAGCCCGTCCACCTGCCCGCGCAGGCGGGTGATAGTGGTCAGATCCGCCATGGTTTGCGTGGGGTGCATGTGTCCCCCGTCTCCCGCGTTGATCACCGGCACATCAGAGTAGAGCGCCGCCGCCTTCGCCGCGCCCTCTTTGGGGCTGCGGATCACCAGCACGTCGGCATACGCCGAGACGATCTTGACGGTATCCTTTAAGGTTTCTCCTTTGGCGACGGAGGTGGCGTTCGGGTCGGAAAATCCAAATACCGTCCCGCCCACACGCTGCATTGCGGCCTGAAAGGAAAAGTTTGTGCGCGTGGAGGGCTCATAAAAGAGGGACGCTGCGACCTTGCCGCGGCAGGCATTCAAATAATCGGCGGGGTGATCGATGATGTCGCTGCAGGTTGCGTAGAGATGCTCCCATTCCGCACGCGATAAATCCCCAACATCGATCAAATGCCGCAAGCGCCTCACCCCCGTTTCCCATTTTTATCGTTATATCAATTGCTCATTTTATCATACTTTTTGTCGATTGCCAAGGGAATTACAATATGTGACTGCAGAACAGCCACTACTGCATGCTGACGGAGATAGCACGCATCTATGGCGGTTGGTTGGCACAAAAAACGCAGCGGCTCACATGCTATGCCGGTGATCCATACCGAGGGGCGGCAGCCGGAGTGACAAGGGCGCGGGGGATGGAACCGCAGCCCTGCGCGATACGGCAAGAAAGTACACAGCTCATTTGGCGTCAGAGATTTTAAAGCTGTCCTTCAGGCTGACCGAGCGGTTGAAGACGAGATGGCCCGGCGATGCGTCTTTGTTGTCCACACAGAAATAGCCCTGCCGCAGGAACTGGAACGAGGCGGGGGCGCAGACGTTTGCGAGTGCCGCCTCCACTTTGGCGTGGGGGAGCACCTCCAGGGAATGCGGATTCAGATAATCCAAGAAATTTTTCTCGCCGCCGTCGGGATCCGGGTCGGAGAAAAGATTGTCGTAGAGGCGGATTTCCGCATCGTGCGCGGTGGCGGCGTCAACCCAGTGGATCGTGGCACCCTTGACCTTGCGCCCGTCGGCGGGGTTTCCACCGCGGCTTTCCGGGTCGTACTGTGCATAGATTTCTGCTATCTCGCCGTCCGCCTCCCTGCGGCAGCCGGTACAGGTGATGAGATACGCGCCCTTGAGGCGCACCTCATTGCCGGGATAGAGCCGCTTATACTTTGGGATCGGCTCCTCCAGAAAATCATCGGACTCAATATAAAGTGTGCGTGAGAATGTAACCTCTCTGGTGCCGTCCTCGGGTCTGCTGGGGTTATTCTCCACGGGAAAGGTTTCGCTCTCTCCCTCCGGATAGTTGGTGATGGTGAGCCTGACCGGGCGGAGCACCGCCATCATGCGCGGTGCGGTTATATTGAGGTCTTCCCGCAGGCAATACTCCAAAAAGGCGAACTCCACAGTGGAGAGGGTTTTAGATACCCCGTTACGCTCGGAAAAATTGCGGATGGCGGCGGGGGTATAGCCGCGCCGCCGCAGGCCGCAGAGGGTGGGCATACGCGGGTCGTCCCAGCCGGAGACCACGCCCTCGCCCACCAGCGCGCGCAGCTTGCGCTTGGACAGCACGGTATAGTTGATACCAAGGCGGGCAAATTCAATCTGCCGGGGCTTTGCGGGGAAAATGGCGTGTTCGATCACCCAGTCGTAGAGTGGGCGGTGATCCTCAAACTCCAGAGAGCACAGGGAGTGCGTGATACCCTCAATGGCGTCCTCCAGCGGGTGGGCGTAGTCGTACATGGGGTAAATGCACCAGGCATCCCCCTGCCGGTGGTGGTGCATATGGTTGATGCGGTAGAGCACCGGGTCGCGCATGTTGAAATTGCCGGAGGCGAGGTCAATTTTCGCCCGCAGGGTCATCGCGCCGTTTGGAAATTCCCCTGCGCGCATCCGCGCGAACAGATCGAGTGATTCTTCTATCGGACGGTCGCGGTACGGAGAGCGGGCGGGCACAGCGGTGTCCCCCCGGTATTCTCTGAATTCCTCCGGCGTGAGCTGGCAGACATAGGCGAGGCCCCCCTTGATCAGTGATACGGCGTTTTCATACATCTGCGCAAAGTAGTCCGAGGCGAAGAAGAAGCGCTCGCCCCAATCATAGCCGAGCCAGCGGATATCCTCCTGAATGGCGGAAACAAATTCCGCATCCTCATTGGTGGGGTTGGTGTCGTCCATGCGCAGGTTACAGAGTCCGCTATATTTTTCGGCGGTGCCAAAATCGATAAAAATCGCCTTCGCGTGTCCGATGTGCAGGTACCCGTTCGGCTCGGGCGGAAACCGGGTGTGAACAGGCATACCCGCGTACGCCCCGCCGGGGGCCAGGTCTGCTTCGACGGCATCGTGGATAAAATTCTGAGGCATCCATACATGTTCCGGTGATTCGGGCAAGGGGATCACTCCTTGTTTGTTATTTATAAATTTAGGCAGGCGAAACCGCCTGCCTAAATTTGCATTTCTATTGTAAGCGGGATCAGAGAAGAGACATGCCTTTTTCCTGCGTGATCTCATACGGCTCCTTCAGGGCGGTGAGCCAATCCTCCTGATCGGCTGCACGCATTGCAGTGATCGCGGTGTACTGCCAGTAGGGGTTTTGGTGTTTATCGAAATAGAAGAGATGCCAGCCGGCCGCGCTGCTGCTTGTATCCTCAATAATTGTAGTGTCCCCCGGCTGACGCTCGTCCGAGAAGGCCCAATCGTTGAATGTTGCAAGAGAACTCAGGGTGTCCTCCGTCATATAGATACGCTTGCCGCCATCCTCTGCAGTCGTGGTATCGTCGGAATTCTCCTCGGCAAGCAGGCCGAAGGAATCTGAGGTTTTCTCACCGGATTCCCATGTGGCGAGCAGCTCCTCGCATTTTGCCTTTGCCGCGTCAATGGACTCCTGCGTGGCGGTCAGGGATTCATCGACGTCCTCGGTGGTTTCATCGTCCTCGGGGTATTCCGCCGCGATGAAGATATCACGCACGTCAATCGTGGGTGTTGTGTCGACATAGCGATTGACAAAAAGCACAATGTATACGCCGTTGCTGCTTGTCAGGGAGGTTACATCGCCGGGCACGCGCGCGTCATCCATCAGCCATTCGGAATAGGTGCTTGAGAGATTGGCGCCCGTGCTTGTGGCGAGAGAGTAGTCCGGGTCATCCTCATAGGTGGACACGGAGGTTTCAGAGACATACTTGGGTGCCGCTGCAATGAAGGCGGCCTCTTTGTCCTCGGCAGCGCTGATTTCCGCAACCGCCTGCGCCGCTTTTTCAGACGCGGCGGCCATAGCCGCTTCCGTCTCCTCGTCGGTTGGCTCAATCGTGTTGCCGTCCTCATCGGTGGTCGAACTGACGGAGCCACTGATAAACATCGTGCGGTATGTGTAGGAATCCAGTGTCTCGGCATTTTCGTCGTAGTAAGCCTGAATTTGCTCGTCGGTATAGCTGTCGTAGCTGTACTCCTCGTTATGCAGGGTCTCGTATTCCGAGGCCAGAGTCGCCTTGGTCAGCATATCGCGGAACACAGACTCTGTCATATATTTTCCATAGGCCTGAATAAAATAGGACTTGCGGGTAATGCCCTTCTGAAGGCAGACAGTATCGATGGAATCAAACATGGCATCAATGGAAGCTTGTCCATCCTCCGACAGTGTGTAGCCCTCGGCGTCTGCCGCAGCGCAAAGCGCGGTCACGCTCTGCAGTGCGGAGAGCGACGTCGTGCGGAAGTAATCCTCATAGGTCTCAAGGTTTTCTTCGTCATAGTACTGCTCATCGTCAGGGACACTGGGGTCGTAGTTGGTAAAGGCGTACCCGTACTGTTGTGTGTATTCCGCCATACTTTGCTCCTGATTGCGCGTCTGATAATAGTAGTAGCTTACCTCGGCTACCGAATATTTTTCCGTACCAATGGTGGCGGCCAACTGATTTTTCATATTTGCGTTGCCGATCAGCAAAGCGGCAACCAAAACGACAACAATAATGCCGATAATCCAATACAGGATTGCTTTCCGTTTTGCGGTAACCGCTTCATTCTGCTCCCTTAGCTCCCGCTGGGAAAAATGCTGGTCAAAGCCAGCGGACTCCGGTTGCTTTCTGCCCTTTGATGCGCTCATAATGCTTATGTCCGTCCTCTCGATTTTAAGTATCTCATAATGTATTGTAAAAGTTTTTGTTTTGCATATTAGTTTATTATACAGCATATTGCGGTATCTTGCAAGAAAAAAAGCGAATGTCCGCACAGGACAGGATCACTGCAGATAAAATAATAATGATAGAACCCCGCCCTAAGCGTGGGACCCGGTTAAAAACCTGCACAGACGGCAGGTGGGTTGCGTCCGCGGCGCTTTACTGCTTCCAACTTCCGGCAAAGCCGGGAGGCCTGCAATCCGCACCGCGAGAACAGCGTCCCGTTTCAAAAATGTGGGTTTTAACAAGGTGACCGCACAGGGAAGGGCAGGGCTGCAAACGTGAGGCTATTCGTCCTCGTCGTCAAAGAATTCCTCCATAAATTTCTGGTAAACCAGTTCAAGCTCGTCTTCATTATCCAACGTGACCAGCTCGTCGCCGCTGTCTCCTTGGACGACTCTGAGGATGATCAGGC
>JAJBUC010000080.1:0-3120 GCA_020860545.1 Oscillospiraceae bacterium
TAAAAGTACCGTCCGACGCGCATGCATAGGACGGCACTTGAATGGCTGTTTATTCTACTGTGTCTGCGCCTTCCGCCTCGGATTCCTGCATGTCCGCAGCCTCTGCCGCGCGCTCCTGCTCCGCCGCTTCGGAAAAGGCCGACGCAACCTCTGTCGCGCCCGCTTCGGAGGTCGCAACGATGCTGTCACTCTCGTCGTCTGCATTGGCGCGCTGAGATTCTTCAATCAGTGCGCGGATGGAGAGCGAAACCTTTTTATGCTCAAAGTCAATGTCGGTGACCTTGACATCGACCATCTGGCCCTCCGCGAGCACATCGCCCGGCTTATCAATGCGGTGATCCGCAATCTGTGAGATATGGATCAGGCCGTCCACACCCGGCACGATTTCGGCAAAGGCACCAAAGGTCATCAGCTTGACCACCTTCACGTTTGCCGTGTCGCCGATGCCGTAGGTGGCGACAAATTTCTTCCACGGCTCTTCCCCGCGGTCCTTCATGCCGAGTGATATTTTCTTTTTCTCCGGATCAAAGGAGATGACGTAGACATCCACCACATCGCCGACCTTCATGATCTCCGCCGGGGTCTTGATGCGGCTCCAGGACATTTCGGAGATGTGCACCATGCCGTCCACACCGCCGACATCGACAAATGCGCCGTAAGACGTCATGGACTTGACAACGCCCTCATAATGCTTGCCCTCTTCAATGTTCGCCCAGACCTCAGCCGCCTTGACCGCACGCTCCTCTTTGGTGACATCACTGATAGAGCCGACCACACGGCGGCGGGCGCGGTTGATCTCTTTGATGCGCAGGCGCACCTTTTTCTTAATCAGCGGCGTCATCGGCGTGTCGCGCGGGAGACCTGTCTGCGACGCGGGGATGAAGACACGCACGCCCTTCACCTGGGCGACAACGCCGCCCTTGTTCTCCTCGGTCACAATGCCTTCCATGATTGTGCCGTCCTCCTGCGCCTGCTCGACCAGATCCCAGTTCTTCACCGCGTCAAGGCGCTTCTTAGACAGGGTGATCACACCCTCCTGATCGTTGACGCGCGTCACATAGGTCTCTATCTCGCTGCCGACGGAAACCAGATCCTCCACTTTCGCGGTCGGATCATCGGTCAGCTCGGCAAGCGGAATATAACCGGCATATTTGGTCCCGAGATCTACATAGACCTCCGTGGGGGAAATACCCGTCACAACACCGACGACCTTATCCCCCGTATTTAAAGTTTTGATCGGCTTTTCCAGCAGCTCTGCAAAGGATTCCTCGATCTCCATAATTTCGTCACTCATTTTGTCATA
Organism: Oscillospiraceae bacterium; assembly: GCA_020860545.1. Taxonomy (GTDB): domain Bacteria; phylum Bacillota; class Clostridia; order Oscillospirales; family Oscillospiraceae; genus JAJQEJ01. The sequence goes on from JAJBUC010000080.1 coordinate 1,304, forward strand.
GACCTCCTTAATAATCCACCCGGGCGTGGACGCCCCTGCGGTGATGCCAACCATAGCCTTCCCCCGCAGGGCGGAAGGTTGCAATTGCTCTGCGCCGGTAACCCACATGACGTGGGGGCATAGCGCGTTGCACAGCTCATACAGACGTTTTGTGTTTGCGCTTTCCCGTCCGCCTATGATAATCATTGCGTCACAGCGCGCGGCAAGTTGCTTTGCCTCTGTCTGCCGCATACAGGTAGCTTGACATATTGTATCAAATATTTTTATATTTGTACACTCTTTTTTTGCTTTTTCCGCGCAAGTATTCCACATCTCCTGTGCAGCCGTTGTCTGTGAGACGAAAACCAATGGGGAATCTCTGCGTTCCGGCACTTCATCCAGCCATGCGGCAAGTGCCTGCACATCGGAAATGATGACGGGCTCCCTGCACCATCCCGCAATCGCCTGCACCTCCGGGTGTGCCGCCTCGCCAAAAATAAGCACCCTGTGCCCTTCCGCGTCAGCCTGCTGCACCAGCCGGTGGATGTGGGAGACGTTGGGGCAGGTCGAGTCGATCACTGTTAGCCCCTGCGCCGACAACGCGTCGTGCACCGCTTTGCCCTCTCCGTGCGAGCGCAGGATCACGGCATAACCCGGCGGAATCTCATCCGGCGTCTGCACCACGGCAATCCCCTGCGCGGTAAGCGCCTGGATCGCATGCTCGTTGTGAATAATATGCCCGAGCATCACACAGGGTATTCCCCCCTGCGCAGCCGCCTCCGCCATGTCGATGGCGCGGCGCACACCGTAGCAAAACCCGGCGGATTGTGCCAATTCCAGTTTCATTGCGCCAGCTCCTTTAATTCCCGAATGTGGTGCATCAGCTCCTCGGACGCGGTCTGATACTCCTCCTGTGTCGGCTTTTTCCCTGCAATCTCAGGCATATATGGCGCACCGATCACCACCGTTGTCCTGCGAAACCACTTCTTCTTATGCGGAATATAGACCGGCAGCATCGGCACGCCGCAGCGCAAAGCGATCATTGCAGCGCCGGTCTTCGCCTCACCGATCTCCCCGTTCTTACTGCGCGTTCCCTCCGGGAAGATCACAAGCTTTCTCCCGTCTTTGAGCAGCTTCATCGACTGTTTGACCGCCCCGATGTCCGATGCGCCCCGCTCCACGCCAAACACACCCGCCGCGCGAATGATAGCACCGAAAATCGGGATGCGCACCAGCTCCGCCTTCGCCATAAAGTGCAGCGGGTTGCGCCGTCGGAACACAAAACAGAGCAGAACGGGGTCGGCATAGCTGCTGTGATTGGCACAGATCAGCGCGCCGCCTTTGGGAATATGCTCCCGCCCGACGACACGGCAGGGGTGTATCAGATTAAAAAATGGATAGACAAACGGGTAATAGATTTTTTGCACCAATTCAGTCGTATCTGCAGTCACGGTAGCCGCTCCCTTACGGTCTGCACCAATAGTGCCAGCGCCTCATCCAGATTGTTTTCCGTCGTATCAATCAGCACCGCGTCGTCCGCGCGTTTGAGCGGCGCGTCGGCGCGGGTCATATCCAATTGGTCGCGCGCAAGGATATCACGCAATACCGTCTCATACGCGACCTCCTGCCCGCGTTCCCGCAGTTCATCAAAGCGCCGCCTGGCGCGCGCCTCGGGGGATGCGGTTAAAAAAATCTTTACATCGGCATGTGGCAGCACCACCGTTCCAATGTCCCTGCCGTCCATCACGACATGATGAGTCTGCGCAAGCACACGCTGCTGTTCCAGTAAAAACGCCCGCACCGCCGGTACGGCGGAGACCGCCGCTGCATATTGGGAT
>JAJBUC010000080.1:3130-18886 GCA_020860545.1 Oscillospiraceae bacterium
TGCTGCCGAAGCAAATCCGCGACATCCTCCCCGGCCAGATACATATGCTGGCGGTGATCGTCTCCATGCGAAAGTGTAATGCGAAGATCCGGGAGAAAAGCCTCTATTCTTTGCGCCTCGGTCGGCGCAATCCCCTTGCGCTGCGCGTAAAGGCCCGCAGTCCTGTAAATCGCGCCGGTGTCGACATATAAAAAGCCGAGTTCACCGGCAAGCCGTTTGGCCAGGGTCGATTTGCCCGCGCCCGAAGGCCCGTCCAATGCTATACTCTTATACTCCATGCTCTGTTCCCCCGTTTTTCACTGCTTTGGCCGCCGCAACGCCCGCTGTTCTGCCGGTGCACCACGCAATCTGCAGGTTATAGCCGCCGGTATAGGCGTCCACGTCGAGCACCTCACCACACAGGTACAGTCCGGCGGTCTTTTTCGACGCCATGGTGGGATTGACTTCCGTGACCTGCACGCCGCCGGAGGTGATGACCGCTTCCTCGAGTGGCCTTGGCCCGGCAATCTCGATTTCTATGCATTTTAAAACCGAAAGCAACCGCCTGCGCGCCTCCTTCGTCACCATGTTCGCCTTGGTGTCCTGCGCGATGCCGCTTAATTCCGACAGGACAGGCACCAAAAGGCGCGGCGCAAGGGTTTCGAGTATATGTACGAAATTCCGGTTTGGCTGCGCCGCAAGTTCCCGCAGGATACGCTTCTCCAGGGTCTGCTCATCCAGCGCGGGTTTTAAATCGATGCACACACGGTAGGTATCCGTCTCAAACTCCCGCATATGCGCGCTCGCCGATAAGATCAGCGGCCCGGAAAGGCCAAAATGGGTGAAGAGCAGCTCTCCCTGCTCTGCAAACATCACTTTATTCTTTTGGTTTTTGACGCGCACCGCCACATTGCGCAGAGAGAGCCCCTGCATCCGCGCGCATATATCCCCCCTGGCAACCAGCGGCACCAGCGACGGCTTTGGCGGCAATATGGTATGTCCCGCTGCGCGTGCCATCTCGTACCCGTCGCCCGTAGAGCCGGTCAACGGATAGGACATGCCGCCGGTCGCGAGGATAACCGTATGCGCCGGGTAGCTGTCGCATTCCCCGCGCACGCCCGTAACCTCTCCCGCTTCCAGCAGCAGTGCAGTGGCCCGATCCTGCACAATGGCAACACCCGCGCGGCGCAGTGCAAGCAGCAGCGCGTCAATGACGTCCGCCGCCCGATCAGACTGCGGGAACACCCGCCCGCCGCGCTCCGTCTTGAGCGGCACGCCAAGGCGCTCAAAAAACGCCATCACCTCCGACGGCGGGAACCGTTTGAGCGCACTATGCAAAAAGCGTCCGTTGCGCGGCGTATGGTCCAGCACCTGCTGCGGCGGGCAGTTGTTGGTGAGATTGCAGCGGCCCTTCCCCGTGATATAGAGCTTTCTCCCCAGCTTTTGGTTGCGCTCTAACAGGAGCACCCTTGCCCCCTCCTCTGCGGCCGACAGTGCCGCCATACATCCTGCCGCGCCGCCTCCTATAACAATGATATCAGCCTTCAAGTATCCTCCGCCTTTGCTTTTTCATATACATCGTATTGATCCCAGATGCGCTCAAGCTCCTCAAATGTCTCCGCAATTTCGCCGTGCTTGCGCTGGCCCACCGCCACAATCAGTGCGTTCACAAGGCTGAGCGGCGCAACGAGCGAATCGACAAAGGACGCCATATCACTCTTTGCCAGAAGATTGCAGTCGGCGATCGCCGCGAGCGGTGACGCCTCACTGTCGGTAATGGTCAGAACTGTGGCGCCTTTGTCGCGTGCATACTGCATGGCGCGTACCGTCTGGCTGGAGTAGCGCGGAAAGCTGATGCCGATCATCACATCCCCGGGGCCGATACGGAATATCTGCTCAAAAATTTCACTGTTGCACACGGTATGCACCGTAGTCACATCCGGAAAAATCAGATGGAAATAGAAGCCCAGAAAAGAGGCGATGGCACTCGCGGAGCGCACGCCCAGAATGTAGATTCTGCGCGCAGCGAGAATGTGATTGACCGCCTGCTCAAAATGCGCGCGGCTCGTCTCCTCCAGCGTCATACGTATCTTTTCAATGTCGGATTGCATCACCATCGGCAATACCTCCCGCTCGCCCAGACGGTCGTTTGCCACCTCAAGGCGCTGCACGGCAGTCAGCTTGCCGCGTATCATCTCCTGCAATGCCTTCTGCATGGCGGGGTAGCCGTCATAATCCAGCTCGGCGGCAAAGCGCACCACGGTCGACTCGCTGACCTGCACCGTCTTCCCCAAGCGGCTTGCCGTCATAAAGGCCGCCTTATCATAGGAGGAGAGAATATAATTTGCGATCAGCTTCTGCCCCTTCGAAAACTTGGGCATGCTCGCCTGAATTACCGACAGGATATCTTTTGCCAAAGCGGTCACCTCATAACCATCTCGTGTTTCAATCTGCTTCTATCATAGCGGTAACGGCATCGAAAATCAATCATTTTGCAGGAAAAAACCGCTTCCCCTGCAAATTTACGCTTTTTCCTCGCCCTTGAGCCTTGCGACTTCCTCCGCCGTCAGCGTCCGCCACTTGCCGGGCGGAAGCGCACCGAGCAGAAGTGAGCCTTCCCGCACACGCACAAGCCGCAGCACCTGTAATCCGGCCGCAGCACAGAGACGCCGTACCTGCCGGTTTTTCCCCTCACGGATGGTGATGGATAATACACCGTCCGGATCGCCCTGTTTCAGTACCCGCACAAGCGCCGGACGCAAACGTGTTTCGTCAAGCGTCATCTCCGAACGGAGCACAGGGAGCGCACACGCGATATCTCCGCGCACGGTGACATGATATTCCTTTTCCACCTCGTGGCGCGGGTGCGTCAGGCGCTGGGTGAAATCACCGTCATCGGTCAGCAGCAGCAGCCCCTCGGAGTATTGATCCAATCTGCCGACCGGCCAGACCCGCCTGCCGCAGCCCGCCACAAGGGTGAGCACGGTTTTCCGGCCCCTGTCATCCGCGCAGGAACTGATATACCCCGCTGGCTTATGGAGCATGATGTATGTACAGGCCCCCGCTTGTGGCAGCGGCCTGCCGTCGATTGTAATGCTGTCCAGCTCCGGGTCCGCCTTCTCGCCCAGCCGCGCGGCAACCCCGTTGACCGCCACGCGTCCGGCTGTAATATAATCCTCCGCCGCGCGGCGGGATGCAATCCCGCGCGCCGACAAAATCTTTTGCAGCCGCTCCTGCATCAGCACTCACCTCACATCATTCCATCTGCCACCGGAGCAGATTCCAAAAGCAGAGCACACATTCGTCTGGCAAAAGCAGCACCACTTGCATTCCACCGGAGTGCTCCAACACCACTTTTGCCGACGTTTCCGCGTGCGCTAGGTTTTCTGCATTTGCTCTATAAAGCGGGAAAGCGAAGTCTTTTCCCCATCGTGAATAAAAATTTGCTGCAGCCGCTTAAAAAAGCCCTTGCCGCCCGCCAGATCGTCCTGCACGTCCTGTGCATAGACCAGATACACGCTGCCAATCAATGCGCCATCAAGATAGAAATCCAGCGAACCGGCAATCTCACCCTGTTTCACAGGCGCCTGCACCTGCGCGGGAAGGTTGATTTTGGCCGTCAAATCATCCTCCTCCGTCAGCGGATAGTAGACATCCTCCTCCGTAACAACGGAGACAAACCGGTTGAGGCTGCCTGTTACGGGCAGGGTGCGCACCGTGCGTCCCGCGAGCGCCATGCCGAAGGAGGTGTAATTGGAAAAGCCGTAGTCGAAGAGCCTGCTGTGGTCGTTCCAGTCATCCGGCGCGCCGAGGGTGACGGCAATCAGACGCAGCCCGTCCCGCTCCGCGCAGGATACCAGCGTCCGCCCCGCGTCACCCGTATAGCCTGTTTTCAGCCCGATACAGCCGTCATACCGCCAGAGCAGCTTATTGTGGTTGACAAAGCTCCAGCCGTCTACCGTAATGCTCTTTGTCCCGACTATTTCCGCGAGTGTTTTATTATGCATAACCGCCTGCGCCAAAACAGCCATATCAGACGCGGTGGAATAGTGCCCCTCATCATCCAGCCCGTTCGGGTTTTCAAAGTGGGAGCGCGTCATCCCCAGATCCTCTGCCTTTAAATTCATCCAGGAAACAAATGTATCCACGTCCCCCGCGCAGTACCCGGCAAGCGCGATTGCCGCGTCATTTCCGGACTGCAGCAGCAGACCGTAAAGCAGGGCTTCCACCGTAATCTCATCATTCGCCTTGAGATAGAGCGATGTCCCCTCCGCGCCCGTCCACTCCGGCTTTATGACTACCTTTTGCTGCATATCCAGCCCCCGCTCGGCGACTACAAGCGCGGTCATCAGCTTTGTCGTGCTCGCGATGGAGCGCTGCGCATCGGCGTTCTTCTCATACAGTATCCGTCCGGTATCCGCCTCAATTAATATCGCCGCCTGCGCGGAAACCGTCACGTTCGCGGCAAGCGCCTGTGCGGGAGAAACCGCCAATAAAACCGCGGCTATCAGCACAGCGCATATCATCCGCTTCAAATAACATCACCTCATAATGATATAGATGACGTTATTATTGACAGCCTTTACGCCAAATATCCGGCATGGCAAAAGGCCTTTTGCCATGCCGGATCATACCCGCGGGCGTTACATCTGTGTTGTATTCTTTTCTTCCTTCTTTTCCTTTTGCTTTTCTATAAAATCGGTAACCTTTTTCAGCAGCTCCGGAGCGGCATCCACAATGCGCTCAAGCGCGCCGCCGGACGGTGCTTCCACAGGCAAAAACTTCACGGTGTCCTCCGTAATCACCAGAAAACCAACCGGCGTCATCTTGATACCGGCACCACTTCCGCCACCGAAGGAGTTGTCCCCATCCTGCTTTTGGTTCCTTGTGGTGAAATCACTGCCGCCGGAGGCAAATCCGATGCTGACCGTTGAGACCGGCACAACGGTTACGCCCTGCGCCTGTACCGGCTCGCCTAAGATGGTATTCACATCAACCATCTCTCGAATTTTTTCTATCATCGTCTGCGTGAGATCGCCAATCGGATGTCTTTTTTCCTGTTCCATGCCTGCTCAATCCTTTCTTATATGCGAACTTTCGCGTTCCTTCTTTATTCTATTCCGCTCCGGCACAAGCCACTTCAGTGTCTGAATCAGTGTGCGCAAAACGCGAAATAACGGAATGGGAGCCACTACGTATGCGTAGTGCAGTGTCGTCTTTTCCACCATGAAATCCAGCCTGGTGCGGATACGCCGGTCCTTTACCTCTAGATTTTGCTCCAAAACAGGCCAGATCATACCAAGTGCCGACTGGGAAACGCCAAACAGAATTGCCGCCGACGCGGGGTCGTCTCCGCCGATCAGCACATCCAAATGCAGCGTATCCACCGGAATCCCCTGTCGCCCGCGATAAAATTCGACCGCCTTGAGGGCTATTTGGGAAAGCGGAACTGTCCGTTCCTTCGGGGCCTTTGCGGCTTTTGATGGCTTTTTTTGTTTTCCCAGTTTTTGCTGTTGTTTCCGCTCTTTTTTCTCCTTTTTTGCCGCGCGCTTTTGCGCGTCCGCGCTGCGCAGTGTGATGCGCAAGGGCCGTAGCCGCAGTATCACACCCAATTGCTCCTCACGGTAGGTGACCTCCACGCGCGGCGGAACGAGCGTGAGGAAAACCAGCAAAGCGACAATCACAGCCAGAATGATCAGCAGCCAAAAAAGAAACGTCATTGGCTTTGCGGCACCTCCTCCAACACGGCGGCGGAGGTATCTTCCACTGTTTCCTGCTCCATGCGCAGACGCGCAACCGCGGCCTGCATTTCCATCGTAACCTGGCCGTCTTCACGGGGCATATCGGGCAGCTCCGGCAGCTCCTCCAGTGAGGCAAGTCCAAAGGTGCGCAGAAAATCCTGTGTCGTGCGGTAGAGGTGCGGGCGGCCCGGTACCGCCAGCTGTCCGCACGTCTCAATCAACGCACGCTCCAGCAGCAGCCCCACTGTATAGGCACTGTCCACCCCGCGCATCTGGTCAATATATGCGCGCGTCGTCGGCTGGTAATAGGCGATTACAGATAAAACCTCCAACGCCGCCTGTGAGAGGCGCGGCGGCTTTCTGGTCTCCAGCGTCCGGCGGATGGGCTCGGCGTATGCAGGGGCGGAACAGAGCTGGTATGCATCCTCCAGCTTGAGCAGGCGGATACCACGGCGCTCGTAACTGTAGTAATCGGCGAGCCGTTTGCAGACAGCATCCACCGTAGGCCTGTCCACAGCAAGTACCGCGCAGATACGCTCCGTCTCTACCGCGTCCCCCGCGGCAAACAAAATTCCCTCAATGGTAGACTCCAGCTCCTTGACTTCCATACATAAACACCCCCTTCCTCGTCGCTTTCATCTAATATGTATCCACAATTACGTCCTGCTCGTCCGCCCCGGTCTCCTCGGTACAGGTGACCGTGCAGTCCTCCTGCGTCCCGGCAAGGCTGATGCGCCGCGACTTACAGAGCTCCAGCACGGCGATAAAGGTTGCGACAATCTCGGAACGGCTGCGGCTGCCATGAAAGAGCGCACGAAACCCCGTCACGCCGACCTTGATCAGCTTGCGGAGAATCTCACCCGCCTTGTCCGTCACAGGATACGGCTCACGGCCCACAATCCCTTCAAAGGCGGACATGGGCGGCGGGAGCTTGTTGTCTGTCCTTGCCAGCACCGCGCGTATCGCCCCAGTCAGGTCCTCCGGCTCGTGCTTGTACCGGTACGCCTTGTCCACCGTGAGCGGCTCCGGCAGCTTAGCAATATAATCCTGTCCCATGGTATAGCGGCTAGACAGCGCCGGAATCACCTGCTTTACCTTTGCAAAGCTTTCATTGCGGCGGCGCTCCTCCAGCGCCGCCATGAGCTGCTCCATCTCACTGAGGACTTCCTCATCTCCGACAGATAAGAGCATCCGCGTCTTGATATAAACCAGATGCGCCGCCATACTCACAAATGCGCTGGCAACTTCCAAATCGAGCGCTTTACGCTGGTCCATCCATGCCAGATACTGCTCCAGAATCAGGGTGATTTTGATATCGGATATCTCCATTTTGTTCTTGCTGAGCAGACCGAGGATCAGATCCAGCGGCCCGCTGAAATCCTCCATGTCCTCCTGCCTTGCCCGCACAACCTTCTCCAGATGAAAAATTGGCGTTTCGATACTACATCACCCCAAACAGCTGCGCCGGGACATCCAATACAGCGCAATACCCGCGCAGGACGCCGTTGATGAAAAAGCCGAGTGGCCGGCTCAGGAAGCCAAAGAACGTAAGCAGCACCAAAACAATCATCACATACCGCTCATACTTCAAAATGGCATAGTATATTCTGTCCGGGAAAAAGGCAAAGAATATTTTTGAACCGTCCAGCGGAGAAATCGGAATCAGATTGAACACGCCCATGCCAATGCTGAAGATTGTGACACTGCCGAGAAAAGAAACCAGAATCGAAAGGGCGGTATTCGGCAACGAGTGCAAAGGATAATGAAGCAGCAAAGAAAGCAGCGCAAGCGAAATAAATCCTGTAACAAAGTTTGACAGCGGCCCCGCCAGTGCGGTAAGCGCCATCCCCCTCTTCGGGTTCTTGAAATTGTTCATGTTAACCGGTACCGGCTTTGCCCAGCCTACCTTGACCACCAGCATCATAACAAGCCCCATGATATCCAGATGCTTGATCGGGTTGAGCGTCAGCCGTCCGGCATTTTTGGCGGTCTGATCGCCCAGCCGGTAGGCGGCCAGTCCATGGCAGAGCTCATGTACCGTAATACAGAGCAGACAGGCAATCGCGCTGATAATAAGCCCGATCAGCGAATCCCAATCCATTTGATTGACAAAATTCTGAATGGAACCCACAATCCGGCCTCCTTTGGCAATCATTAGTATATCCGAAAAATCAGCATTTCAGGCGCAGTGGCCCAAGTTTCCATTTCTTATTACGTCATTATAGCAAACTCTGCCTGCAAACACAAGCGCAGATCTGAACCGACGGCATTTGTCTATTGACATTTTTGCAGTGGCATATTAGCCCCTTCATCCGGCTTGATGAAAATCAGGTCGCCCGGCGCGGAGGCCCTGCTGCGCTTAGTGATGCGTCCTCCAGCGGCATTTGGGACATTTTCACGTTGACATAGCCCAATAATCTGGGTAAAATAGAGGATGTGTCAATTTCAAATCCAGAAAACCATAATATGCCCCGGTAGCTCAGTGGATAGAGCACTCGCCTCCTAAGCGAGGGGTCGGACGTTCAAGTCGTCTCCGGGGTGCCAAAAACGACGCAAAACCGCAAGATGAATCAGTTGTGTTATTTTCTATTTACTACATTCAGCATTCTTTGGTCCACGCCCAAACTCGTCGTTGACATTTTATCTGAACTGTGTTAGCATAATTGTTGCCTTTCATTTTTCAATTTCACACTATCATTAGGACATGCCTGACCAAATTACATAATGGAGAGATGTCCGAGTGGTTTAAGGAGCTGGTCTTGAAAACCAGTGACTCGCAAGAGCCGTGGGTTCGAATCCCACTCTCTCCGCCATATTTCATTTTATTCTGCCTTGGAGAAGTACCCAAGTGGCCGAAGGGGCTCCCCTGCTAAGGGAGTAGGGCGTGAAAGCGTCGCGAGGGTTCAAATCCCTCCTTCTCCGCCAAGAAGCAAAAACCCTCAACCGATTGCGGTTGAGGGTTTTTCTTTTATTCCCAATGGTTTGCGCCTTTCTTCTCTTTCTCAAATATGATAAAGCGTTCTCATTTCTGAGAGGGTTTTTTCACGTTTGAAACCACTTTTTCTAACGCAAATGCTATCTGTTTTTTGCTATCTATAACACATAACACCCTAAAAGACCATCGTCGCAAAATAGTCATCCGGTGTTTCGGCGCGGCGGATTTCTTCTACCGTGCCGTCTTCCTGCAGCAGCAGCTCGGCAGAGCGCAGTCTGCCGTTATACTGATAGCCCATGGCATGTCCGTGTGCGCCGGTATCATGAATGACAAGCAGGTCGCCCCGCTCAATTTCGGGCAGCATCCTGTCCACGGCAAATTTGTCGTTGTTTTCGCAGAGTGCGCCGGTCACGTCGTATTTGTGGTCGCAGGGTGCATCCTCCTTCCCCATCACGGTGATGTGGTGATACGCGCCATAGAGCGCAGGGCGCATCAGATTAGCGGCACAGGCGTCCACACCGATGTAATCCTTGTGCGTTTTCTTTTCATGAATGGCCCGCGTGACAAGGCAGCCGTAGGGACCCAGCATATAGCGGCCGAGCTCGGTATAGATCGCAATGTCACCCATCCCGGCTGGCACAAGAATCTCCTCATACGCCTTGCGCACCCCCTCGCCAATGGCAAAAATGTCGTTCTCCTGCTGCTCCGGGCGGTAGGGAATGCCGACCCCGCCGGAGAGGTTGATAAAGCAGATCTCGGCACCCGTCTCTGCGCGCAGTTCTGCCGCAGTCTGGAACAGAATGCGCGCGAGCGCGGGGTAGTAGTCATTGGACAAGGTATTGGATGCTAAAAATGCATGGATGCCAAAGCGCTTCGCACCCATCTCCTTGAGCCTGCAAAATGCCTGTGTCATCTGCGGGCGGGTGAGCCCGTACTTCGCATCACCGGGGTTGTCCATCACCTGAAAGCCTTCCTTTGATTCGCCGAGTACAAACTTCCCGCCGGGATTGAAACGGCAGGAGATGGTTTCAGGGATATAGCCTATGGTCTCCTGCAGGAAATCAATATGGCTGATATCATCCAGGTTAATGACCGCCCCCAGCTTCGCTGCCATGGCAAACTCCTCCGCCGGGGTATCGTTTGAGGAAAACATGATCTCAGCCCCATGAAAGCCGCACCGATCAGCAAGGATCAACTCGGTCAGGGACGAGCAGTCGGTACCGCACCCTTCCTCCCGCAGAAGCTTGAGAATCGCGGGGGTTGGTGTGGCCTTTACTGCAAAATATTCCTTGAAACCGGGGTTCCACGCAAACGCCTGCCGGAGCCGCCGCGCATTTTCGCGGATCGCGTGCGCGTCGTACAGGTGGAAGGGCGTAGGATGTTCCTCTGTAATGGATTCGAGCTGCTCCAAAGTAACAAATGGCTTTTTCATAATTTAATCACCTTAATTTCATAGTGTTTTTATCATATAAAATTTGTCCTTTTTTGTCAATGCCAATCCAAGTGAGCGGCGCAACAATACACCATACGCACAAACTATTTCAAATTGGGGCTTCCGCGGTTGACAATTGAGGAAAAGAATGATACCATTTTCTCAAAGTAAACCAACAATTTCAGATTGGCTTGCATACATTAGGAACGGCGGCGGACCCTTTGTCACGCCGCCCGTTTTTTGTGATTTAAGGAGCGGATAGCGGAATGTCGATGTGTAACAAAAGCTGTGAAGTATTTTTAGACGCGCTTGCGTCGAAGGCGCCGGTACCGGGCGGCGGCGGGGCCGCGGCGTTGGTCGGGGCGGTCGGGGCCGCACTGGGCTCCATGGTGGGTAATCTTACGGTTGGCAAACAGAAATACGCGGATGTGGAAGAACAGATCATAGCGCTCAACGGACATGCGGAAGCGCTGCGCCACCGACTGACAGCGCTCGTTGACAAAGATGCGCAGGCGTTTGAGCCGCTGTCGAAGGCCTATGCGCTTCCGGCACAGACCAAGGAAGAGCGCGAACGCAAGGCGCGCATCACGGAGCATGCGCTGCTGGATGCCTGCCGGGTGCCCCTGGAAATCATGGGTACTATCTGCGAGGTCATTGTTCTGCACAAGGATTACGCCAAAATCGGCACTGCCATTGCCATCAGTGATGTCGGTGTCGGTGTTGCCTGCTGTCGGGCGGCATTGCTCGGTGCAAGTCTCAATGTTTTTATTAACACCAAATCCATGACAGACCGCACCAAAGCAATCGCGCTCAACGGCGACGCGCAGGCCATGCTTTCACAGTATATCCCCCTGGCCGACGAAATTTTCAGCAGCGTTACGGCGCGTTTTTTATAGGCGGGCTTTAAGAACCTTGCAGGTATAGATCAGAACACCGCTTTGACGGGGCTTTTTTCGTCAATGCTTCTCTGTGAATGCAGGTTCAAAAATACGGCATGGAAAGGAAGCATACTATGGCAACGATACTCTCCGGTACTGCAGTGGCAAATGCGCGCTCCGAAGCCCTCTTTGCGCGCGCCACGGAGCTGAAAAAAAGCGGCATTGTTCCAAAGCTTGCCATTGTCCGACTGGGGGAACGCGCGGAAGATCTCTCCTATGAGCGCGGCGCATGCAAGCGGTGCGAAAAGATCGGGATTTTGGTGCAAAAATACATTCTGCCGCAGGACGCGGCGCAGGACACTGTCCTGTCTGCCATCGAGGCGATTAATCGTGACCGCACCATCCACAGCGCGCTGCTCTTTCAGCCATTCCCCGCACAGATCTGCGGCGAGTCGGTGCTCGCCGCGCTCGACCCGGCAAAGGACGCCGACGGAATTACCGACAGCGCAAAAGCCCATGTGTTTTCCGGGCACGGCATCGGCTTCCCCCCCTGTACGGCGCAGGCCTGCATGGAATTATTGCACCACTATGGCTATGATTTGACCGGCAAGCGCGCCGTCGTCATCGGCCGCAGTATGGTCATCGGAAGACCGGTCGCCATGCTGCTCTTGCAGGAAAACGCGACCGTCACCATCTGCCACACCAGAACGGAGGATATGCCCGCACTCTGCCGGAGTGCCGATATCCTGGTTGCCGCTGCCGGGCGCGCAAACATGGTAGACAGTAGTTATGTAAACGCCCATCAGGTCGTACTTGATGTGGGGATCAACATCGGCGCGGACGGAACGCTGGTCGGCGATGTCGATTTCGCGCAAGTAGAGCCGCGCGTCGCCGCCATTACGCCGGTACCCGGGGGAGTCGGCGCGGTCACTTCCACTGTGCTGGCTGCCCACGTGGTGGAAGCCGCGGAGGGTATGGCATGACCGGGCAAGAGGCAATCGCATATATCCACAGCACCTCCTGGCTCGGCAGCAAGCCAGGCCTCTCCCGCACGCAGGAGCTGCTCACCCTGCTCGGCAATCCGGAGCGCCACCTGACCTTTATCCATGTGGTCGGGACGAATGGCAAGGGCTCCGTGTCCGCCTTCTGCGCGCAAATACTGCGCGCCGCGGGATATAAAACCGGCCTTTATACCTCACCGTATCTCACACGGTTTCACGAGCGGATCCAGATTGACGGAGAACCCATTGCGGATAAAGCGCTTGGGAAAATTATCGCCGAAATCCGTCCGCATGCGGAATCCATGACCGAGCACCCGACAGAATTCGAGCTGGTCACCGCCGCCGCGCTGCTCTACTATTACCAGAGCAACTGCAAATTTGTCGTGCTGGAGGCCGGACTCGGCGGACGCCTAGATTCCACCAATGCCATCCCCTCTCCCGCCGTTGTAGCCGTCACCCGCATCGGGCTGGACCACACCGAATACCTTGGCGATACGCCCGCGCTGATTGCGTTGGAGAAGGCTGGCGTCATTAAGCGCGGATGCGAGGTGGTGCTCTATCCACAGGAAGATGACGTAACGAAGGTCTTTACCCGCCGCTGCGTGGAAGAAGCGGTGCCGCTGACCATTGCCGACGCCGCGCAGCTCACGCCTCTGGAGGACACCTTAGCTGGCCAGGTCTTCCGCTACAAGGATTTTCCCCGCCTCACAATCCGTCTATTGGGTGCGCACCAGCGGTATAATGCCGCCGTGGCGGTGGAGGCCATGCTTGCGCTGCGCAGGCAGGGTTTTTCCGTCCCGGACGAAGCAATCCTATCCGGGCTCTCACGGACGGAGTGGCCGGGCCGCTTTGAGGTACTGCACCGTGCGCCATGGTTTATTCTCGACTGTGGTCATAACCCGCAGTGCGCGCAGGTCTGTGCCGATGCACTGCGGCATTATTTCCCGGGAAAACGTGTCGTATTTCTGCTGGGTGTACTGCGTGATAAGGACTATCAGGATCTGATATCCCGTCTCGCTCCGCTCGCGGTGCATTTTGTGACCGTCACCCCAGACTCTCCGCGCGCCCTCTCCGCGCAGGAGCTTGCGGATGTGCTCTCCACCCGGGCGCTGCCCCATTCGGTATGCTGGACCATTGAAGCGGGTGTCAAAAAGGCGTTACAGCTCGCTGGTACAGACCGTGTTATCTGCGCGCTTGGCTCTCTGTATATGGCCGGAAGAGTACGCGCATGCTTCCGCGGCGCATAGGGATAGGACCATAGCTAGCTGCATCATGCAATATATCCAAACTTTTCCTACCCTCTTTGACGAATCAATACAACAATCATCCTTGCAATTATTTGTATAATATAATACAATAAATATACAGTACTATGTTTTCCCCCTGCTTATCCTGCAAAGAACGTATCGCACGAGTTTACATAGGAGGAATCTCATTATGGCACAGGTAGGTATGAATATGGCCCTGACAGGCAATCGGGACGTCTTAGATTGGATCGACATGATGGCGGCCATGACCAGACCCGCACAGGTTGTGTGGATTGACGGCAGCGAGACCCAGCTGTGCGCGCTGCGCGCGCAGGCGGTTGCCATCGGTGAACTGGAAAAACTCAGCGAGGAAAAGCAGCCCGGCTGTTATTTGAAACGCACCGCGCCGAATGATGTAGCACGTGTAGAGGACCGCACCTTCATCTGCTGTCCGCGCGAAGAGGACGCCGGGCCGACCAACAACTGGATGGATCCGGATTTAATGTACGCTAAACTGAGAAAACTCTATGACGGCGCTATGAAGGGGCTTACCATGTATGTGATCCCCTACTCGATGGGCGTTGTGGGCTCTCCGTTTGCCAAGTACGGGATTGAACTGACGGACTCGATCTATGTAGTGCTTAATATGGCTATCATGACACGTGTCGGACAGGACGTCATGGACGCCCTCGGCAACAGTGACGACTATGTCAGGGGCCTGCACGCGACCGCCCAGCTTGACCCTGAAAACCGGTATATCGTCCATTTCCCACAGGACGACACCATCATGAGCGTCAACTCCGCGTACGGCGGAAACGTACTTCTGGGCAAAAAGTGCTTTGCCCTGCGTATCGCATCCTGCCAGGGGCGGGATGAGGGCTGGATGGCGGAACACATGCTGATCCTCGGCATTGAAAACCCGCAGGGTGAAGTGTTCTACCTTGCGGCGGCTTTCCCCTCCGCGTGCGGCAAAACCAACCTCGCTATGCTCATTCCGCCCGAGCGTTATAAAAAGGCGGGCTGGAAAGTCTGGTGTGTGGGCGACGATATTGCGTGGATTCGCGTGGGGCAGGACGGCCGCCTGTGGGCCATGAATCCGGAATACGGCTTTTTCGGTGTTGCGCCCGGCACCAATGCGAAATCCAATCCAAACGCGCTGGAAAGCACCCGGAAAAACACCATTTTCACCAATGTTGCACACAATCTTGACGACAACACCGTCTGGTGGGAGGGCCTCGACAAAAACCCGCCCACGCACGCGGTCGACTGGAAGGGCAACCCCTGGGACGGCACCACTTCGGCGGAAAAGGGCGCGCACCCGAATTCCCGCTTCACCGCACCCGCGAAAAACTGCCCCTGCATCTCACCGGAATTTGAAAATCCCAATGGCGTCCCACTGTCCGCCATTGTGTTCGGCGGCCGCCGCGCGAAGACCGCGCCGCTGGTCTACCAGTCCAGAGATTGGACGCATGGCGTCTTTGTCGGCTCCGCTATGGCCTCTGAAACCACAGCGGCGGCGGCGGGCGCGGTCGGCGTTGTGCGCCGCGATCCAATGGCGATGCTCCCCTTCTGCGGCTATAATATGGGCCGCTACTGGCAGCATTGGCTGGATATGGGCGAGAAGGTCAGCAATCCCCCCCTCATCTTTAACGTTAACTGGTTCCGAACCGACACGGAAGGGAAATTTATCTGGCCCGGTTTTGGCGAAAATCTGCGCGTGCTGGAGTGGATCATGAAGCGCTGCCAGTGTGCCGTGGATGCCGTCGATACCCCCATCGGCTACCTCCCCCGTCCGGAGGACATCGAGCTGGAGGGCTCCGGTGTGGACACCGATACGCTCAAAGAGCTGCTTACCGTCGACCCGGCGCTCTGGCGCGAGGATGCCGCAGGCGTGCGCGCGTTTTATCAAAAGTTCGGCGATACCCTGCCCGATCTGTTACAGAGGGAGCTTGAGGAACTGGAAGATCGCTTACAGTGATTTACATAAAAATGACTAAGGGCTCCCGCACGGTTTACAACGTGCGGGAGCCCTTAGATCTTAGCTATTTCTTATCGCGCCGTCCGCTTTTGTTCCATCCGCACAAGCTTGATACAGGAGCCGATGATACCGAACAGGAAGAAGTAGACAAACATATTACGGGGATAAAACCATGTATATTCCACACAGCTGATGACCAGAATGCCGCAAAACCCGGCGATAGAGCCCGCCAAAAGGTTTTTCACGCGCATATCGGCGGTAGCCGCAAAGCATTTGATCCCGGTCTTAATCTGATAGATCAGCGCCCCAAGAAAGGAGACCAGTCCGAGGATACCCATTTCTAGCCAAACCTGCAGGTAGTTGTTGTGCGTGTGGATGGGATACCGCTCGTCGAACATTTTAGGGTAGCCCTGCTTAAAGACCTTACTCATCACATCGTTGCCGAGTCCGACGCCGCGGTGCCAGTAATCCACAAGCAGATTTTTCGATGCAGTATAAATTTCAAACCGGTAGTTGGTGTATGAATCATCTGAATTTCCGATGGTGAGAATCAGGTTGTAGATCG
>JAJBUC010000084.1 GCA_020860545.1 Oscillospiraceae bacterium
GCTCAATTAATATACCAAACCCATAGAGACTTGTCAATAACTTTTTTCCCTTTTGACTCCTTTTTCTTATTTGCCGATGTTGCCCGCGCTATACCTTGTGAGAAATCCGTTTGATCGCCTTTACGCATTCACATATAATAACGGGCGCAACGGCAAGCGCAATGACAACCGCCCAAGCCTGTGCGTCGAGCGCAACCGTGCAGAATATCACCTGCAGCGGCGGGAAGCAGAGTACAGCAATCTGCATGGCAGCACCGATGAGAAATGCCCGGTTCATGGCCTTGTTAGAAAAAACACCTATTTTAAATAGTGACTGTCGCTCACTGCGCACATCAAAGGCGTGAAACAGTTGGCACAGCGTCAGGGTGGCAAACGCCATTGTATTGGCCGTCGCGCTTGCCATACCAGGGTCGGAGAGGATGTATTCCCCCAAAAAGTAGGCTGTAAGCGTCAGTGCCCCCACCATGACCCCCTGCCACAGAAGCCGTCCGGCAAATCCGTTTGCAAAGAGACTCGCTCCAGTGTCACGCGGCGGTTCCTGCATGATGCCCTGTTCGACCGGCTCAACACCGAGCGCAAGCGCGGGCAGAGAGTCCGTAACCAGATTGAGCCACAGCAGCTGCACCGGCACAAGCGGCATTTGATGAAAGTGGAACAGTGTCGCTACAAAAATGGTAATCATTTCACCGATATTACAGGAGAGCAGATAGTGGATCGCTTTTTTGATGTTGGCGTAAATCCCCCGCCCCTCCTCCACCGCGCAAACGATGGTGGAGAAGTTGTCGTCGGTCAAAATCATATCGGACGCACCTTTGGCGACGTCTGTCCCGCTGATCCCCATTGCGCACCCGATATCGGCGGCCTTAAGCGCGGGCGCGTCGTTGACGCCGTCACCAGTCATCGCCACAACATATCCCCGCTTCTGCCACGCCTTGACGATACGCATCTTATGCTCCGGCGAGACGCGGGCAAACACGGAAAATCGTTCTACGTCCTGCTCCAGCAGTTCCTGCGGCATAAAGTCCAGCTCTTCTCCCGTGACCGCGAGATCGCCGGGGCGGAAGATCTCCAGCTCCTCCGCGATAGCAATCGCCGTGAGCTTATGGTCTCCGGTGATCATGACCGGCCGAATCCCGGCCTCATGGCAGCGGCAGACCGCCTGGTGCACCTCCGGGCGGGGCGGATCAATCATCCCCAGCAGGCCCACAAAGGTCAGTCCGCGCTCCAGTGTTTCGGACGTAAGTGAGGACGGCATCTTTTCCATATCCTTATACGCAACACCCAACACACGCAGGGCGCGGCTTGCCATCTCCTCGTTTTTCCGCACCGCGCCCGGCACCGCGCTGCAGCGGCGCAGCAGGACATCCGGCGCACCCTTTACGAATATGCGCAGTCCGCCGTCCGGCCTGCGGTGCACCGTAGTCATCAGCTTGCGGTCCGAGTCGAACGGGATCTCCGCCTGGCGCGGCATATCGCGCTCCAGTTCTACTTTGTGAAAGCCCTCTTTTGCGGCAATCTCCACGAGCGCCGCTTCGGTCGGGTCCCCTATTACCTTCTCCCCTTCCTCCAGCGCGTCGTTACACAGGGCACCGATGATGAGCGCAAGATTCCGGTCTTCCGCGCGCGGCGTCCACACATCGACCACCGTCATTTTATTTTGCGTGAGCGTGCCGGTCTTATCCGAGCAGATGACACCCGCACAGCCCAGCGTCTCCACTGCGGGCAGCTTTTTGATGATACCGCCCCGCTTTACCATGCGGGAAACTCCCATTGCAAGCACAATCGTCACAATGGCAGGCAACCCCTCCGGAATGGCAGCGACCGCGAGAGAGACCGCCGTCATAACCCTCTCCAGCAGCGGCGCGCCTTGCAGCAAACCCAGCCCAAACATCACGCCGCAAACGCAAAGGCAGGCGAAGGAGAGGGTCTTGGATATCTCACCCATCTTTTTTTGCAGCGGCGTCTGTACCTTCTCTTCGTCCATCAGCAGCCCGGCAATCCGCCCCATCTCGGACTCCATGCCGGTCGCCGTGACGAGGCAGGTGGCATGTCCTGCGGTAATCACCGTCGATGCCGTGACCATATTACTCCGCTCCGCGAGTACCGCCTCTTTCGGCAGCAGCTTCTCGCTGCACTTTTCCACCGGTACGGATTCCCCCGTCATGGCACTTTCATCGGCTTTAAGCCGCACACTGTCTAGAATACGCGCGTCGGCGGGCACCATGTCTCCCGCCTCCAGAAAAATGATATCCCCCGGCACCAGCCTAGCCGTCTCAATATGTACCCGCGTACCGTCCCGCATACATTTTGCCACAGGTGCCGTCATTTTTTGCAGCGCTTCCAGCGCTTTTTCGGCGTTTCCCTCCTGCACGACGGAGATGCACGCATTTACTACCACAATGACCAGAATGATGACTGCCTCCAGCCAGTCCTCGCCGCCGCTTGCCAGCATGGATAAAAAAGCCGCAACCAGTAATACGAGCACCATCGGGTCCCGCATCTGATCCAGAAATCGAGCGATGGAACTCCGTTTTTTTACGTGGTTTAGCTCGTTATTGCCATAAATTGAGCGTCTCCGCTCCGCCTCCTCTGTCGAGAGTCCTCTGCGCACATCCGACTCCAGCTCTTTCAGTGCCTGTCCCCCACCGACATTGTGCCACTCCGCCATCCGTTTCCCTCCACGCTTCCATATATTGGTATATGGAAGTATAGGCTCGTCCCTCTACGATTACAAGGGAATTATGGCGATAAAAAAGCAATTGTCCGATTATATTAAACAGGGGTGGTGCCGCTGCACCACCCCTGTAAATTTGCGCTTATTCTATTGCCCTTCTGTTGCTGTGGGGAGCTCTGCTGTCGGTTCCGCCGACGGCACTGCCGTTTCCACTGCCGGCTCCGCTGATTCCAACGCCGGTTCCGGGCTTGCCGCTGCCGCGATGTTCGCATCCATAATCGCGTTCACTTTGGTATAGATATCCTTTGGATCCAGCGCGTCATATACCGCGTTGGTCACCACATCGGCGCTCTCGGTCCACTCCTCCACCAGCGTTTGCATCTGGCCGTCCACATCATATGCTTCACGCACCTTCTGCCTGTTTTCATCGGTATACGTTTCAAGGCGGTAAATAATATGGTAACCATAGTCCGACTCTACCGGGTCGCTGATTTCACCAACTTCCAGCGCCAATGACGCCTCCTCAAACTCCGGCACCATCTGCCCGGAATACGCCAGGTACCCGTCCAGTCCATTTACATTTCCTTCGTAGTCTTTATCGTCGCTGCGCTCGAGCATTTTTTCCGCAAAGAACGCGTCCCTGTCCTCCGCCGCTCTGAGCTCCGCCGTCAGCGTCTGCGCCTCTACGAGAATCTCCGCTTTTTCCTCATCTTCCTTGCCCTCTGTGGAGAGCAGAATGTGCTTTACATAGTAGTACCCCTGCTCCTCCATGTAGGCATCGACGTCATTGAGATAGAGCGCGCCGCCCTCCTCACTGAGCTTCACCTGCAGATTTTGCACCAGATACTCGGTTTCATAAATATTCCGGAATGTCTCCTCCGTAACACAGTAACCCTCGAGATACTTCTGCAGCGACATATTATATGTGGACTGAACCTGAGAGGCCACCAACTCCATCTGCTCGTCAAGCTCCGTCTGCTGTTCGTCCGTCACGGTAACGTCATTCGCCGCTGCGTTTTGCTGTAACACCGCTCCATAGAGCGTGGCGATTTTCAGTGCATTCTCCTTGATATAATCCGCGACCGAAACGCCGTCGATATCCTGTTCCCATGATGCGTCGTCCGTTATGCCCATCTGCGACGTCACATAGAGCATCCAATATATGTATTCCTCGGCGGACAACGCTTGTCCGTTGACGGTGGCTACCGCTGTATCGCGGGTATACCCTGTCACCTGATAGACAATATCATCCGAATCCTGTGTGCCTGTACATCCTGCAAGACAGCCCACGGCCAACGCGCCTGTCAGCATCAGCCCGATTGCTTTCTTTCCAAAATTCATATTTTCCTCCTTTTGCGCCGCCTGTGCCGGTGCATCTATCATTATGCCTACTATACCATCCCGTACGGAAAAGTACAAGCAAATTGTAAGTTATTTAAAATTCATTCATATTTATGGCAGCTCTGTCTTCCGCCACACACGCGTAGTCCTCCACCAGTTTTCGCCCATATTTCAGGGCGTCTTCCCCCTTTTTCAGGCGCAGGACAAGATAAGGCTCCTCTCCGGCAGAAAAAAGCAGCCTGCCTTTGTAAGTCTCCTTAGCGCAGAGCGCAGAGATACGCCGGATGTCGCATTTGGAAAACATGATCTGGATATTCGTACCCTTTTGGCTGATGGCGGAAATGCCGTTCTGCGCTGCATCCGCCCGCATTAAGGCCACTGAGACAAGGTTATTCACCTGCCGCGGCGGGTCGCCGAAGCGGTCGACCAATTCATCCACGAGGTCATCCGCATCCCCCTCACTACGGATGGCAGCAATCCTGCGATAGATGTCAATGCGCTGTTCCTCCGCCGGAATGTAGCGGTCGGGAATGGAGGCCGCCACCGTCAGATCAGCCGTACACTCCGGCTCGGGCTCCGGCATCTCGCCTCTCTCCTCCAGTACCGCCTCCTCCAACAGTTTGAGGTACATATCATATCCCACACTGAACAGAAAGCCGGATTGCTCCGGCCCCAGGACATTGCCTGCGCCGCGAATCTCCATATCCCGCATGGCAATTTTGAAACCCGAGCCAAACGCCGCAAATTCCCGCACGGCGGAAAGGCGTTTGGTGGCAATCTCAGAGAGAATTTTCCCCTGCCGATAGGTGAGGTATGCATACGCCCTGCGGGTGGAGCGTCCGACGCGCCCTCTGATCTGGTGCAGCTGCGCAAGGCCCATACGGTCGGCATCCTCAATAATCAGGGTATTCACGTTGGAAATGTCTATGCCCGTCTCAATAATGGTCGTGCAGACAAGTACGTCCACCTCCCCGTCGCTCATGCGGGTCATGACATCATTCAGCTCGTCATGGCTCATTTTGCCGTGCCCGACGGCAACCTTCACATCCTCACCGAGCATCTCCCGAATACGCGCGGCAGTGCGGGTGATGGTTTCCACGCGGTTATGTAGGTAATACACCTGTCCTCCACGCTCAAGCTCACGGCGCATGGCGTCGGCGAGCAGGCTCCACTCGTGCTCCACCACATAAGTCTGCACCGGCTGGCGATCTGCAGGGGGATTTTCCAGCGTGCTCATATCCCGTATACCGGAGAGCGCCATGTTCAGCGTGCGCGGAATGGGCGTCGCCGAAAGGGTGAGCACATCCACCTGCTTTGTAAGCTCCTTCAGGCGCTCCTTGTGGACTACGCCAAAGCGCTGCTCCTCGTCTACCACCAGCAATCCCAGGTCTTTAAATCGGATATCCTTTTGCAGAATGCGGTGGGTGCCGATGAGCAAATCCAACGACCCGTTCTCCACACGCTTCAGAATCTGTTTCGTCTGCGCGGGGGTGCGAAAGCGGGAGAGCATCTCAATCTCCACCGGGTATTTTGCGTACCGCTGCTTTGCTGCGAGATAATGTTGCCGGGCCAGCACGGTCGTCGGCACCAGAATGGCCGCCTGCTTCCCCTCCAGCACACATTTCATGACTGCGCGAAAGGCCACCTCCGTCTTCCCATAACCCACGTCGCCACACAAGAGGCGGTCCATCGGGCGCGCCTGCTCCATGTCCCGTTTGACCTCTTCGATACAGCGCAGCTGGTCGTCGGTCTCGGTATATTCAAATTGCTCTTCAAACTCCTTCATCCACGGGGAATCGGAGGAAAAGGCGTATCCGGGCTGCAGCTGACGGGCAGCATAGAGCGCAACGAGCTCCTTTGCCATATCTTTCACCGCTTTTTTGGCCTTGCTTCTGGCCCGCTCCCAGTCCGTACCGCCCAGGCGGGAGAGCTTGCGCGTCTCGTTTGCGTCCTCGCCCCCACCGATGTACTTGCTGATAAAATCCAGCTGCGTCGCCGGCACATAGAGGATATCCGCCCCGGCATACGCGAGCTTGAGATAATCCTTCTCAACACCGTCCACTGTCATCTTGGTCAGCTCGACAAACCGCCCGATACCGTGTTTTTCATGCACGACGAGGTCTCCGGGTGCCAGATCGGTAAAGGAATCCAGCTTCTTGCGGTTTGTCACGGCCTGCTTCTGCTTTTTCTTTTTCTCCACGCTCCCTCGGCCCTCGGTCAGCACGGCAAAGCGCGCGCCGGGATACTCCATTCCCGCCGAAAGGCCCCCTACGGCAATGACGGTACTGCCGTGCGACGGGAGCGCGTGGAGTTGAATATCCACCGCCGTGCGGATGTTTTGTTCCCGCAGCAGGGCCTGCAAGTTTAGCGCGCGCTGCTCGCTGGAAACGAGCACCACCGTGGAGAATTCCTCATTAATATAATGAGAGAGATCGGATACCGCCGTCTCCAAGCTCGCGCCGAAGGAGGGCAGCTGCCGCGCCGTCATCGACAGAATGGTCCTCGGCGGCAACGGATAGCTCCCGCTTGGAAAGGCATCGAGGTAACACACGGGCCACTGCGCGAGATCATCACAGAGTTCCTGCACCGTCTTTGCGTGTGCCGCGCATGCACCGGCAAGGATGCCGCGCTCCATGAGATCTTTGCTATCCTCTCCAATCTGCCACAGCCAGTTGCCTGCCCGCTCGACGGCCCGCGCGCTCTCAGAAAACAGCAGCATGGCATCCACCGGCAGGTAGTCGGCCGGTGTCGCCATCTCATCATAAATCAGCGGGAAATAGCGGTCGAGCGCGGGAAAGGAAATCCCCGCCTCCATCCGCGCTTTGTCCTCCGCAAGCACCGTGAGCAGCGCCGTTTGATCGCCCCTCTTCTTCTCCGTCTGGGCAATCTGCTCCTCCACCTTCCGCACCAGTCCGCTCCAGCCACCCGGCGCAATCTGCGGCAGCACCTCGGAGACGGGCAGAAGCGCGGCAGATGTACACATCTCCGTCCGCCGCTGGGTAACAGGGTCAAAAAAGCCCATGGAGTCAATCTCGTCGCCAAAGAATTCGGCGCGCACCGGCTGGGAGTACACGGGCGAAAACACGTCCAAAATGCCGCCGCGCAGCGCAAACTGCCCGACCCCCTCGACCTGGTCACAGCGGGTGTATCCGGCAGAGGAGAGCGTCTCCGCCAGCACACTGAGGTCATAGCTGCCGTCCATGCACAGCTCCTGTGCCGCCTGCATAAAAAGCGGTTTTGGGATGGTGCGCTGGAGCAGCGCCTCCATCGTCACGACGGCAAGCCGTATACTGCCCTGCGTCAGACCGTGCAACACCGCAATCCGCCTGTGTTCCCATTGCCTTGAGACCTCCGCCGCATTGTGAAAGATAAATTCCCTTGCAAACAGCGTCGCCACCGGCTCCCCGGTAAGCGCGGTGAGATCCTGCGCCAGCGCGCGCGCCTCCCCCTCGTCTGCGCAGATCATCACTGCCGGACGCGCTGTTTCTCTGTATAGATACGCCGCAAGGTAGGCCCGGTGCACAGGCGACAGCCCGGTCAACACCGCCGGGCACGCCCCCTGCTCCACCGCCGCCAACAGCGTAAAATACTCCGGTATTTCTTTCCCCTTTGTCAGCAAAGACTTCATAATTTCTCCTGTTTATAAAAAATATGGGAATTATCGGGTGCAAAAAAGGCCGCGCTCAATTGTACTCCCCCATCGCTTCATCCACGCCCCGCGTAATCAGGCACGCCACCGCGTCAGCCGCGTCTCCGACCGCCTTTGCAATCGTTTTCTCGTCCTCTCCGCTGAATTTTGACAAAACCCAGTCCGCCATGTCATAGTCCGGGTGCGGTTTTGCCCCCACGCCGATCTTGATGCGGGGGAACCGGTCACAGCCCAAATGCGCGATGATGCTTTTGAGCCCATTGTGCCCACCCGCAGACCCGTCGCGCCGGATGCGCAGCTTGCCCACAGGCAGGGATACGTCGTCGGAGATGACCAGCACCCGCTCCGGCGGAATGCGATAAAACGCTGCCGCCGCGCCGACCGCTTCCCCCGACAGATTCATAAAGGTGACAGGCTTCATCAGCAGCGCGCGCTGCCCGTCAAATAGAGCGGTATCGGTCAGGGCCCTGTATTTGAGCTTTCGCACCGACACATGCATCCTTCGCTCTAACGCGTCGATGGTCATAAACCCCACATTGTGCCGGGTGTGCTCGTACTGTCCGCCCGGATTGCCCAGCCCGACCACCAGCCAGTCGATCCCGCCAGTTTTTTCCTTTTTCCCAAAGAGCACGTTATCCCCCGCCTTCGCCTAAGCTCCTATGGGGACGGGGCATATGCCCCGTCCCCTGTTTGCCGCACGATGTATTATTTCAATTGTTTTAAGTAAACAGCTTGGAAACCGAAACCTCTGCAAAAATGCGCTCAATCGCCTCAGCAAACAGGCGGGCAACCGAGAGATACTGAATTTTATCACATTTGATATCCGCACGCGGGCAAATGGTGTCGAGGAAAAAAACTTCCTTAATCACGCTCTCGTTAATTCGATCCACAGCAGTGCCGGAGAGCACGCCGTGGCTTGCGCAGGCGTACACCTCGGTCGCGCCGCCCAGCTCCACGAGCGCCTGCGCCGCGCCGCAGAGGGAGCCTGCAGTATCCACCATATCGTCAAAGAGGATGACCTTCTTGCCCTCCACCTGTCCGATAATATTCATTACCTCGGAGGTATTGGCCTTCTGCCGCCGCTTGTCCACAATGGCAAGGGGCACGCCCAGCCGCTGCGCGAAGGAGCGCGCGCGCGCCACGCTGCCGACATCGGGAGAAACCACCATCACATCCGGCTCGTCAGCAAAGCGCTCCTGAAAATACTCGGTAAAGATAGACCCGCCCAGCAGGTTATCCACCGGGATATCGAAGAAGCCCTGAATCTGCGACGCATGCAGATCCATCGTGAGCAGCCGGTCGGCCCCCGCGCGGGTAATGAGGTTTGCCACCAGCTTTGCGGAGATCGGGTCGCGCGGCTTGGTCTTCCGGTCCTGCCGGGCATAGCCGAAATACGGCATCACCGCCGTAATCCGCCCTGCGGATGCGCGCCGGAGCGCGTCGATCATGATGAGCATTTCCATCAGATTATCATTGACCGGGGAAGATGTCGACTGCACCACAAAGACGTCGGAGCCACGCACCGTTTCATAGATGGATACAAAATTCTCTCCGTCGGAAAACGCGCCCACCTCCGCGTTTCCCAGCTCAAGCGTCCCGATTTCCTTGCAGATCGCCTCCGCAAGCGGGCGGTTGGAATTCCCTGTGAAAATCTTAATATCCTTACCGTGTGAAATCATTCGTTTCCCATTCCTTTCCGTATATGCACGCCGCCGGTTTGGCAATGCGCGTCATTTTCCGTTGCTTTTTTTCCCATCCATCCAGTGTTCCTTGATCGTCTGCCGCGAACGCGCAATTGCAAGACTGCGCGCGGGCACTTCCTGCGTAATGGTAGAGCCCGCAGCCGTATACGCCCCATCCCCTACCTGGACGGGTGCGATCAGGTTCGTATTGCACCCGATGAACGCGCCGTCTCCGATGGTCGTGCGGTGCTTCTCATCGCCGTCGTAGTTGACGGTCACGGTACCGCATCCAAAGTTGACGCCCTGTCCCACATCGGAATCCCCGACATAGGTCAAGTGGGAAATTTTCGTGCCCGCACCAATGGTGCTGTTCTTCAGCTCGACAAAATCCCCCACCTTCACCGCTCTGCCGATATGGCAGTGTGGGCGGATATAGGCAAACGGCCCGACGGTCGTCTCGTCTTCCACCGTGCTCTCATAAATCTGGGAGGCATTCACCGTCACGCGGTCACCGAGCGTAGCGCTGCATACCATCGTGTTCGGCCCGATCTCGCAGTCGGTGCCAACCCGCGTCTTTCCACGCAGGATTGTCCCCGGCAGCAATACGGTGCCAGCCCCGATCTCGACCTCCGGCCCGACAAACGTACTCGCGGGGTCTATAATACGCACCCCCGCCTGCCGGAGCTGTTTTTGCCTGCCGCGCTGCACGATCTGCGGCGCGGCACCGTCCACATTATCCGCCGTGAGCGCCAGAAACCCGGCCTCGCACCGACCGTCTATCCTGCTTTGCAGCGCGAGAATATCCATCCGCCCGTCCCAAAGCTGCGCGCGCAGATCATCCGGCAGGACGTGCACCCTTCCGCACGCCTGCCCCTCAACCTCTCCGGGAAAGACCGGATGTGCAAATACATAGATCGTGCTTACATGACTCAGGAAATCCGCCAGCCGCGCCGTCGTGTCCTTTGCAGACGAATCCGCAATTACCGCCTGAACCGGAAAGCATTGCGCCGCAGCAGCGAAGTCCCGCTCGTTGCAGACGACAAAAAAGCGCCGCACCCCCCGTGTCTGCAGCGCCACACGCAGCCACACCGCGGCGGGGTCAAATAATATGTCTTCCAGCATAATGGGTGACTGATTCCCGTCTCCGGACAGAAAAACGATGGCTCCCATCTCTCCCAATGGTACTGTGCCCCCCTTCGTTCTAATCACTTGTGTCTCATTATAGCAAATGTTTTATCAATTTGCACTCATTCCACTGAAAATTTATACAGTTTCGTTGCTTTCCAATAGAATGTACAGTTTTCCTTTCGCATTTGTCAACAAATTGACAAACGCATAACAAGCTTTCTCTTGTTGTTGACTTGTCCATTTTTTCGTCTGCTACCGACAAAGGTGACCCCTACCAATGAATACAGATTATTAAGATTTTTTCATAAAATCGTAAGGTTTTCCCCCTTGTACTTTTCTGCACCACCCCATATACTGTAATCAATCCACTGTACCACTTCATGTCATACAGTCAAACGAAAGGAGACAGCCTATGATCAGTCTCGACTCCAGAGACGCCCGCCCGATCTATGAACAGGTCAAAGATGGCCTGCGTCACCTGATGATCACCGGCGCACTGCAAGCCGGGGACCAGCTGCCCTCTGTACGCACACTTGCCGCAACTCTTGCCATCAACCCCACCACCATCCAGCGCGCGTATGACGCGCTGGAAAAGGAGGGCTATCTCCAGTCGGTTGCCGGAAAGGGCTCCTTTGCAGCGCCGCAGGACGCCGTCCATCAAAGCCGGCGCACAGCCCTGCTCAAGCAATTTGATGATACCACAGCGGAGCTGCTTTTTCTGGGACTTACCAGGCAGGAGCTCTCCTCAAGAATTCAGGAGGTACACGCATGATTGAAGTCAGGCACGTCGTCAAAACATTCGACCATTTCAAGGCACTGCAAAATCTGAATATGACGGTAAAGGACGGCTCGATTTATGGGCTGGTCGGTCCGAACGGCGCGGGCAAATCCACCATCCTGCGCCACATTACCGGTATCCTTCGGCAGGACGAGGGACAGGTACTTGTGGACGGCGCACCGGTCTACGAAAATCCTGCGGTCAAAGCGCGCATTTCCTCGATTCCGGATGATATTTACTATTTCCCCTCCGCATCCACGCGGGATATGATGCGTTTTTTGAAGGGTTTTTACCGGCGCTTCGACATGGCGCGCTACCGCGCCCTGAAGGACGTCTTTCAAACTGTGAAGGAGACCACCCCCATGCGGCGGCTCTCGAAGGGGATGCAAAAGCAGGCGGCGTTCTGGCTCTCCATGAGCTGCAGGCCGGATATCCTCGTGCTCGACGAGCCGGTGGACGGGCTCGACCCCGTTATGCGCCGTCAGGTCTGGTCCCTGCTGATGGGTGATGTATCCGAGCACGGGACAACCGTGCTGGTCTCCTCCCACAACCTGCGCGAGTTGGAGGATGTATGTGACCACGTCGGCATTCTCTCCCACGGCACCGTGCTGGTCGAGCGCTCCCTTGCCGACCTGCAGGACAATGTGGTCAAAATGCAGGTCGTGTTTCAGGATCGGGAGGCCCCTGCGCTGCCGCCGGATCTGGATGTGCTTCACATCTCGCAGATAGGGCGCATTCACACCATCATCGTACGCGGCAGCGCGGCGGACGTGACAACCCGCCTTGCGGTCTTCAGCCCCATTTTGATGGAGGCGCTCCCGCTCACGTTGGAGGAAATCTTTATCTATGAACTGGGAGGTGAGGACTATGCCGTCCGTGAAATCATACTTTAATCCAACGCTGTTCCGCAAAAATTTTGCCCGCTTTTGGCCGATCTGGGTGGTCTATCTACTCATCTGCCTTTCCCTTCCGCTCTTTCTCCCAAATGTGTTTTCCATTTTTGATTCAGCCGAGGAACGTCGCTATCGTGTCATTAAATTCATATTCGAACATGCCACGTCTGTCTCTGTGCCCCTCTCCTGCGTCTTTGGCATTCTGGTTGCAATGGCTGTTTTTTCCTATCTTTACAGCAGCCGCTCCGTCGGCTTTGCGCACACACTGCCGATGCGGCGTGAGGGCCTGTTTTTGACAAGCTATCTCTCCGGCTTCTGCTTCTTTCTGTTCCCGCTCGTTCTCGTCTTCGTCATCTCGCTTCTCGTCTGTGCCTCCATGGGCGTCACCTGCGTCGGCGCGCTGCTCACATGGCTTCTGGTGCACCTGCTGTGCACGCTGTTCTTCTACTCCTTCGCGGTCTTCTGCGCCATGTTCACAGGCCATATTCTGGCGCTTCCCGCGTTTTACATTATATTCAATGTACTGGCACTGAGCGTCAACTCCATTTTGCAGATGGTCTTAGAATATTTTCTATATGGCTATAGCTGGGGGTCTTTTGCCGCACTCAGCACAGTTGCCCATTGGCTGACCCCCGCATCTGTGCTCTCACAGATAAACTGCACGAGCAGCAGCACAACGTTTACCGCTGCTATAACCGGCATGGAATATGCCCTGCTCTATGCCGTGTTCGGCATTGTCTTTGCCGTACTGGCGCTGCTCGTCTACCGCCGCCGTCAATTGGAGTTCGCGGGCGATGTGGTCGCCGTCCGCTGGGTGCGCCCCATTTTCCGCTACGGCTTTGCCGCATGTTTCGCCATGGTGATGGGATGTGCCCTGTACGCGGTTTTTTCAAATAATATGTATCTGTATAGCAGCGCACCGCTCCTGATTTTTTCCTTCGTTCTCTGCGGCATCATTGGCTATTTTCTGGCAGAAATGCTACTGCAAAAATCATTTCGCGTCTTCCGCCGCTGGAAGGGCTGCACCGTATTCTCCGTCTGTGTGCTTGCCCTGTGCCTCTGTCTCGCCTTTGACGTCACCGGATATTCAACGCGGATCCCGTCAAACCAAAAGATTGCGAGCGTCTCAATCAGCGGCATCGATTCTGCGCCGTATGACAGCGCGTACCATAACCAGATTACCTCCGATGATCCCGAAGTGATCGCACAAATCCTCTCTGTCCATCAGACATTCATCAGCCTGCAAGATGCTGATAATCCCTATGCCAGCAGCTATTCATACCTTGCCTCCACATTAACCGCTACCCCGCAAACATCCCTCTCCTCAACCATTACCTATACTCTTACCAGCGGTGCGGTTATGACACGTGCATACAATACCACAGTCTTGTTATCCGGACTGAACGCGGACGATTCCCTTGCAAGCCAGCTGCAGACGCTTCTGAACCTCCCCGCAGCAAAAGCTTCCGCGTATGTTGTTAACAAATATGTCGGCGATCAAATGGTCCCCTGTGCGTTGCTCGACCTGGATCCTGCACGTATCACCTCCATCAGCATTCCCCTCTATGACACCGCGACGGACACCTGGATCTCTACGGAATGCCCCGTCGGCGATGCGCGCAAGCAGCTGTATGCGGCTATACTTGCCGACTTTGACGAGGGAACCATCGGTGTACGCTATCTGTTTGATCAGGACCCGGAGCGTCTGGCACACACCTGCCCCAACGATTTCACGATTGTCTACGCCCTGCCTGCAGCAGCTACATCCGATATCGTGGATGTATACGACATGCAGGATTCCTCCTATACGCAATTGACCATTACTATGACCCCTGATGCCGCACACACCATCTCCGCCATGAAAGAACTCGGTATGCTCACCGACACGGAAATATTAATTACCAACGCGGACAGTCTGGCAAAAACACTCACAGAGACAGATTACGTGCAGTAAATATTGACGAAAATCACCGATCCCCCTTTGTTTCTATCGACATAGGCACAAAGGGGGATATTTATATTTTTTCAATTCTGCATAAAGAAAATGGTAAATTCCCTGCAATTATCGGCATGAAATAACGAAATACAGAGGGAATGCGCCTTGATTTTTTGTGCAGAGCGTATTATAATTTGTGTTTGGGAAGTACTTTTTTGGCCTGCGGGCTAAAATACAATATTCATTTGGAGGTCAAACACATGAAAGAAGTCTATGTAGTAAACTGTTGCCGCACTGCGGTCGGTGCCTTTGGGGGCAGCCTGAAGGACACCCCGGCACCCGAGATGGGTGCAATCGTTGCAAAAGAGGTGCTCGCGCGCAGCGGCGTGAAGCCGGAGCAGGTCGACGAAGTCATGTTCGGCTGCGTGCTCACCGCCGCGCTGAGCCAGAATGTCGCCCGTCAGGTCGCCATTAAGGCGGGCCTCCCCATAGAGGTGCCCGCGTATACCATCGGCATGGTCTGCGGCTCCGGGCTCAAAAGCGTAATCGAAGGTGCCCGCGCCATTGTTGCGGGTGACGCCGATATCGTTTTGACCGGCGGCACCGAGAACATGTCCGCCGCGCCCTATGCCATTCCCACCGCACGCTACGGTGCCCGCATGGGCCCGGCCAAGATGGTGGACACCATGCAGTTCGACGGCCTGACCGACGCCTTTGACGGCATCCTTATGGGCGAAACTGCGGAAAACATCTGCGACAAGTGGGGCATCACCCGCGAGGAGCTCGACGCCTTTGCACTCGCCTCGCAGGAGAAGGCGGCAGCAGCCCTCGCATCCAACCGCTTTGCCGACGAGATTGTCCCCGTCATGGTAAAGCAGAAGAGGGAAATGGTTGAGTTTAAGGTGGACGAATACCCCCGCGCCACCACCGCCGAGACCCTCGCAAAACTCAAGCCCGCCTTCCGTAAGGACGGCCGCGTCACAGCGGGCAACTCCTCAGGCATCAACGACGGCGCTGCCGCCATCCTGCTCGCTTCCAAGGAAGCGGTTGAGAAGTACGGCCTAAAGCCGATGTGCAAGCTCATCAGCTGGGGCCAGGGCGGCGTCGATCCGAAGATCATGGGTGTCGGCCCCGTTCCCGCAACCAAGAATGCGCTCGAGAAGATCAACATGTCCGTCGAGCAGCTCGACCTTATTGAGGCGAACGAAGCCTTTGCCGCACAGTCTGTGGCTGTCGCAAGAGAGCTGAAGTTCGACATGAGTAAGGTCAACGTCAACGGCGGAGCCATCGCCATCGGCCACCCGGTCGGTGCCTCCGGCGCGCGCATTATCTGCACCCTGCTGCACGAGATGCAGAAGCGCGACAATGTAAAGACCGGCCTCGCTACCCTCTGCATCGGCGGCGGTATGGGCGTTGCCGCGATCTTCGAAAAGTGCTGATACATCCCTGTAGCCAGAAACGCGGACAACCGGTAGTTCGGTTGTCCGTTGTTTCAGTTAGATAAAATGGTATTATTTAGGAGGAGACAGCCTTGGCTAAATTTATTTCCGTGTCAGAAGCGGTTGCCCTGATTCCTGAAGGCGCAAGCATTATGTTCGGCGGCTTTATGGGCAACGGCAATACGCACAAGATTATCGCCGCGCTTGCGGAGAGCGGCAAGGGCAATTTCACCATGCTCTGCAATGACGCCTCCATGCCTGTAGGCCCTTTGGGGGAAGATATGTACGGCGTTGCAAAGCTCATTCATAACCGCCAGATTAAGCATCTGATCGCTACCCACGTGGGCCTGAATCCAGAGGTTGCCACACAGATGAACGAAGGTTCGCTCAAAGTTACCCTCATCCCGCAGGGCTCTATGGCAGAGATGATCCGCGCGGGCGGCGCGGGGCTCGGCGGCGTGCTCACGCCGACCGGCGTCAAAACCATGGTGGAGGAAAATGAATTCTGCCTCGGCAGGCAGGAGATTGACGGGCGCAGCTATCTGCTGATGAAGCCGCTGCGCGCCGATATCGCGCTCATCTCCGGCTACAACGTCGATAAGGCGGGCAATATCTGGTATAAGGGCACCACCCGCAACTTTAATCTGCCTATGGCCACGGCGGCGGATCTGGTGATCTGTGAGGCCGATCATGTAGTGGAGATCGGCGGAATTGTCCCTGAAAATGTCCACACCTCCGGTGTATTTGTTGACTACGTTGTAGATGGAGGGAACGCATAATGGATAAGTCTGAAATTAAAACCTATATTGCCGCCCGCGTGGCGAAGGAACTCAAGGACGGCGACGTGGTCAATCTCGGCATCGGCCTGCCCACGCTGGTCCCCCAGTTCCTCCCCGAAGGGGTTCACGTCATATTACAGTCGGAAAACGGCATCATCGGTACCGCTCCGGTCACCGAGGAGAACAAGGACCCGCATTACGTGGTTGACGCCGGCGGCTCACCGTCCGCTGTCGGCCCCGGCGGCTGCTTTATCGACTCCTGCACATCCTTTGGCCTCATCCGCGGCGGACATGTGGACGCCACCATTCTGGGCGGGCTGGAAGTGGACGAGGAGGGGTCACTTGCAAACTGGATCATCCCCGGAAAAAAGGTGCCCGGCATGGGCGGCGCGATGGATCTGCTGGTCGGTGCGAAAAGTGTAATCGTCGCCATGGAGCACACCGCGAAAGGGAACCCCAAAATCCTGAAAAAATGCCGTCTGCCTTATACGGCAGTAAACTGCATCACAAAGATCATTACGGAGATGTGTGTGCTTGATGTCACGCCCAACGGGCTTGTGATGGTTGAGATCAACCCTGAGTTCACCGTTGAGCAGGTACAGGCCGCAACCGAAGCGACGCTGACCGTCAGCCCGGATCTCAAGCCGATGGCGTAACTTTTACTATAAAATAGCACCACCGGGGTGCCGCGTTTCGCGGCACCCCGGCTTTTTATCCGGTAAAATATTTTAGTATGCATCTGTTCGGATTGCAAAGAAATAAGAATTACTGTATTCCTCATCCCATTCACAGGCAATCTGGAAGCCTCTGATTGTATGCCCACTTTGGTACGATTCCAGTTGTGAACTAAGCAATGACGCCGGATGGCTTTGTAACGTAATATATATTTCATTGTCTGACAAAATCGAAAAGTCAAGCAGACGAATCTCTTTCTCTGAGTACAGTTCATTCCCATTTTCATCAAGGAGCATGTCCGAAATTTGAACATTTTCCGGCATAGCATTCTTAAATTTTATGTTGATTACTGTCCCCAGTTCTACATACTGAAGCGCTTCTTCCTCCATGTATGGTTGAACCCCATCTTTACTGTCTTTTTGTTCCTCCAGCACACAAGGAATCTGCATACTGTCAGTATAGATCTCCAGCATTTGCTCTGCGTCTGATTGCATTGATATAATGGCGATTACTATGGCAATAATGCAAATTACGATACCTGTTTTTTTCTGTTTTGACATTATGCTTTAGACGACTCGACGGTACCTGCCGCTGCGCTTCCCAACAGGGATGCACATAGTACGTATACAAAAAAGGGGCTTGATCTCTTTTTCATTCTTTAATCCTCCATTATTAACACAATAATATACAACACGTTCCAAATTTGACAACTACAAAACATATGCCAACATCCGCTATCGGACCTGTCTGTTCTACCCTAAATCAAATTCACCGTCACTGATACGATATACGGCATTACAAATGGAAGCAAACTCTTTATTATGAGATATAATCACCAAGGTGGATTTTGATGCCGAAAATAGTTTTATAATTAATTCTGTGGTCTTAGTGTCCAATGCGCTTGTTGGCTCATCTGCTAGAATAATATCAGGTGAAAGTATAAGTGCCCTTGCAATTGCAACACGTTGCTTTTGCCCTATTGAAAGCCGATTGACTGGCGTATCAGCAAATTTCCTTATATGTAATAGCTCTAATAGTTGATATACTTTTTCAGTTAAGCCAATATCTTTAAGGCTCAGCCTATGTAAGTGTAATACATAGCCAATATTATTCAATACCGTTAGATGTTCAATAAGACAAAAAGTTTGCGGTATGATTCCAACATAATGATAGCGATACTGCGTTCGACGCAGTTCGGTATTTAAACTGCCGAAATCACCATATTCCATTGTACCAGAATCAACAGGAAGTATGCCAGCTATAATATTTAACAACGTGGTTTTTCCACAACCGCTTTCACCAGTCAGCAAGATATGTTCGCCGCTGTTGATATTGATGGATAGATTCTTTAAAACTAAATTTTGAATATTCTTATTCTGATATGACTTGCTAATATTTTTGAGACTTAACATTCATTTCTCCCATCCAGTGCAAAATGCGCTTCAAAGAAAATGATAAAATGATGATGATCGCTTCCACGATAAGCATGGCAATACAAATATATAATGTTGGCCTACAAAATGGTATGCCTATTACTAATGTACACAAACAAACCAGCAGTAGCGCTATTAGAATTGAAACACTAAATATTGCAATAAAATTTATTATTAGCTTATAAATTTTATGTCCCGTTAGAAACA
>JAJBUC010000124.1 GCA_020860545.1 Oscillospiraceae bacterium
GATTTATATTTGCTATAGCGTGTGATCATGAAAAAGTGAGCGCGACAAAACGCACGCAAAATATAAGAGACAGCCGCCTGAACAGGGCCGGCTGTCTCTCGTTTTGCGTTTGAATCAAAACGTAAAATCTCTGATTTTAATCTTTCTCCGTCCGATACCGCACTGTCGGGATGTGGGTGCAGTGGAGCAGGGAATGGGCCTTGTAGCTGCCCGGTTTTTCGAGATATTCCTCATAAACGGTTTGCACGACAGGGTTGAGGTGGCTTTTGCGCAGTTCCTGATTGGCATCGTTACGGTAGAGCGCATCGGCGCGCAGCTTGCGGATATCGGTAAAGTTGCGTACCTCGGCGGAGTGCTGGGGCTGTCCGCCGCCGTTGATGCAGCCGCCGGGGCAGCCCATAATCTCTACAAAATCGTATTGGAGCGCGCCGCTTGCGATGCCGTCGAGGAGCTTTTTGGCGTTGGCAAGGCCGGACGCCACCGCCACCCGGACGGTTTTTTCCGGGAGTTCATAGGTTGCTTCCTTAATGTCCTCTAATCCGCGTACATCAACAAAATCAACGGGTGCGGCGTCTTCGCCGGTCAGGGTGCTCGCAACGGTACGCAGGGCAGCCTCCATCACGCCGCCGGTTACGCCGAAAATGGTGGCGGCACCGGAGTAGATGCCGAGCATGGGGTCTGTCTCGGAGTCGTGCAGGCCGTCAAACATAATGCCGGCACCGCGTATCATGCGCGCAAGCTCCCGCGTGGTGAGGGAGACATCAACCGGCATGCAGCCATACGTCATACGCTGCTCCTCACGCTGCACCTCATACTTTTTGGCGGTGCAGGGCATGATGGAGACCACGAAAATGTCGTTCGGGTCAAGCCCCGCCTTTTTGGAGTAATAGCTCTTCACAAGTGCCCCGAACATCTGCTGCGGGGATTTACAGGAGGAGAGGTTGGAGACCATCGAGGGGTAGTGCTGCTCACAAAACCGGATCCAGCCGGGGGAGCAGGAGGTGATGAGCGGGAGCTTTCCGCCGTGTTCCAGCCGGTGGAGAAATTCCGTGCCCTCCTCCATGATGGTGAAGTCGGCACCGGTACTGACATCAAACACCTTGTCAAAACCGAGGTAGCGCAGGGCGGTGTTCATTTTTCCCTCCACATTGGTGCCGATGGGCATGCCGAATTCCTCGCCGAGCTGCACGCGCACCGAGGGTGCGGCGCCGACCACGACATGCTTGCTCGGGTCGCGCAGGGCCGCGTAGACCTTTGCCGTGTCGTCCTTTTCGCTCAGGGCACCCGTCGGGCACGCGACAATGCACTGCCCGCAGGAGACACAGTCCACCTCGTCCAAATTGCGCTCAAACGCACAGGCGATGTGGGTTTCAAAGCCGCGGTCGGCCGGGCCGATGACGCCGACCTCCTGCAAGCTGCGGCAGACCGCGCTGCAGCGGCGGCAGAGAATGCACTTGGAGTTGTCCCGCACCAGATGGGGCGCGGAATCCTCGTGCTGCGGCTCCAGGTCGTCGTTCGTATAGCGCACCGCGTCAATGTTCAGGTCGGCGGCAAGCTGACGGAGCTCACAGCGCGCGTTGCGCGTGCAGCTCAGGCAGTCCATACGGTGGTTGGAGAGAATCAGCTCCAGCGTCAGGCGGCGGGAGTGGAGGACTTTTTCGGTGTTCGTGTAGACCTCCATTCCCTCGTTTACGGGATAGACACAGGAGGCGACCAGAGAACGCGCGCCCTTTACCTCCACCACGCAGATGCGGCAGGCACCGATCTCGTTGACGTCTTTTAAGTAGCAAAGCGTGGGGATGTGAAAGCCCGCCTCCCGCGCCGCGCGGAGGATGCTTGTGCCTGCCGCCACAGTGACCGGTATATCGTTAATCTTCAGATTGATCATTTTTTTATCCATATTGTTCCCCTCTCCTAGGCTCTCACGACAGCGCTGAACCGGCAGTTGCTTTCGCACAGGCCGCACTTGATGCAAACCGATGTATCGATGCTATACGGCTCGCGCAGGGTACCGCTGATGGCATCCACCGGGCAATTCTTTGCGCACAGGCCGCAGCCCTTACACTTATCTTCCACAATCCAGAAGTTAACCAGATTTTTGCAGATACCTGCAGGGCAGCGCTTTTCAATGATGTGTGCCTCGTATTCTTCACGGAAATGCTTGAGTGTAGAGAGTACCGGGTTCGGTGCGGACTGGCCGAGCGCGCAGAGGGCGCTGTCTTTGAGGTGATAGCAGAGCTCCTCAATGGTGTCCAGATCCTCCATCTCGCCCTCTCCGCGTGTGATCTTATCGAGCAGGTCGTACAGGCGTTTGGTGCCGATACGGCAGGGAGTACACTTCCCGCAGCTCTCATCGACGACAAAATCCAGAAAGAATTTTGCAATATCCACCATGCAGTTGTCCTCGTCCATGACGATCAGCCCACCGGAGCCCATCATGGAGCCGATTTCTACTAAATTGTCGTAGTCAATCGGCGTATCAATCAGGCTCGCGGGGATACAGCCGCCGGAGGGGCCGCCGGTCTGTGCGGCCTTAAACTGCTTACCGTTTGGCACACCGCCGCCGATATCCTCAATGATGGTACGCAGGGTGGTGCCCATGGGGATCTCCACCAGACCGGTGTTGACAATTTTCCCGCCGAGGGCGAAGACCTTGGTGCCCTTGCTGCGCTCTGTTCCGACACTGGCGAACGCCGCTGCGCCGTTATTTAAAATCCATGTGATATTGGCATACGTCTCCACGTTATTGAGGAGGGTTGGGCTCTGGTAGAGGCCTTTGACGGCGGGGAAGGGGGGGCGGTTGCGCGGCTCACCGCGCTTGCCTTCAATGGAGACGAGGAGTGCCGTCTCCTCGCCGCAGACGAAAGCACCCGCGCCAAGGCGCAGCTCCAGATCAAAGTCAAAGCCTGCGTTTAAAATGTTTTTCCCGAGCAGACCGTATTCCCGCGCCTGCTCAATGGCAATCTGCAGCCGCTTGACCGCGACGGGGTATTCCGCGCGGATATAGATGTAGCCCTGATGTGCGCCGATGGCGTAGCCCGCAATCGCCATTGCCTCCAGAATGGTATGGGGGTCGCCCTCCAGCACCGAGCGGTCCATAAACGCGCCGGGATCGCCCTCATCTGCGTTGCAGCAGACGTACTTGATGCCGTCCTCACTCTCCGCGGCGGCCGCGAACTGCCATTTCATTCCGGTGGAAAAGCCGGCGCCGCCGCGTCCGCGCAGTCCGCTCGCCTTAACGCAGTCTATGATCTCTTGCGGCGGTGTCTGCTCGGTCAGAATTCGCGTCAGGGCGGTGTAGCCGTCCGCGCCGATATATTCGTCAATATTCTCCGGATCAATGATGCCGCAGTTGCGCAGGGCGATGCGCTTTTGGTGCTTAAAGAACATCATGTCGTCCAAGCTGGTTGTGGCGCGCTCATCCTCATGGGTCTTGTGCAGCAGATGCTTTACGATACGCCCGCCTATGACGTGTTCATTGATAATCTCCGCCACATCGGGCACTTTTACCTGTACATAGGCCGTACCCTCCGGATACACCACGACAACCGGGCCTCTGTCGCACAGGCCGAGCGAGCCGGTTCGGACAACGGTGACGCGTGTATCCAGGCTTTTTTCCTTGAGCTGCCGCTCCAGCTCCTCGGCGACGGCGACGCTGCCCGCCGCGCTGCATGTCTCACAGGTACAGACCAGAATATGTGTTTTAAATGGTGTCATATGTTTTATCCCTCCTAGTCTGCCGCGCCGACGGTATACCGTGTCACAATATTCTGATTGACCAGATGCTCATTCACAATGCGCAGTGCGCGCTTTGGCGTCATTTTGACATAGGTCACCTTTTCCTGACCGGGCGTATAAATTTCGACTATCGGCTCCAGACGGCACACCCCGATGCAGCCGGTTTTGTTGACGGTTATATTTTTGAGATTATGCCGTTTAATTTCCTGTTTCAGCATCTCGAAGACCGGCTCAGCGCCGGCCGCGATGCCGCAGGTCGCCATGCCGACCACAATGCGGGTTTCTGCCTCAGGATGCTTGTCGATTTTTTGTTTCATCTCTTCACGGATTGCCTGAAGTTCCTCTGCGGTTTTCATGTCTGCACCCCCTCTAGTATTTCGCCAGAATGGCCGGGATCTGATCAGGTGTCAATTGACCATAGACATCATCGTCAATCATCATCACGGGCGCAAGGCCGCACGCGCCGATACAGCGGCACGCGTCGATGGAAAATTTTCCGTCCGGCGTTACGTCCCCCGATTTAATTGCAAGCGTCTCCTCAAGCTTGGCCAGAATATCGGCGGAGCCTTTTACATAGCATGCCGTTCCCAGGCAAACACTAATACGATGCTCGCCCTTTGGAACAAGGGAAAACTGCGCGTAAAAGCTGGCAACGCCATAGAGCTCGGCAAGCGGGATGTCAAGCTCGGTTGCGACGATAATCAGCGCTTCCTCCGGGAGATATCCAAAAATTTCCTGTACCTTTTGCAGTACCGGCATGGCAGCGCCCGGTGTTTCTCGGTGCGCGGCGATAAACTGCAGTAATTCCTGCTCCTGTTCCTTGGTCCCTTGATAGGGTAATACCTGTTTGCGATTTGGCATGATATCTCCTCCTTAAGGTAATGGTATCCGCACTCCACTTCGTCAAGTAATTAACAAAGAGGAAGACGTTTAACATTATAACAACTTCATTCGTCAAAGTAAAGTATGATTCTACAAGTCAATTTACCTGTTTTTTCTGTTGATGTATGTACACTATGAATTTATATGGATTATGGCAAATGGTAACACCCAAAAGATGCCGCTTCCTTTCTCCGTATGACTTTCTTTTCTGGGGGCATACTTTAGATGGATTTCCATTGGAAGGAGGTTATCTTTCATGATTATTGATCGCATCGCTCTGGTGCTTGCTATCATTGGCGGACTGAACTGGGGCAGCATTGGGATTTTTGGGTTTGATATCATATCCTTTGCGTGCGGCGGTGTGCATACTGCCTTGGCACGTGTTATTTTCACCCTGGTTGGTCTTGCGGCAGTCTGGTGCATATCGCTGCTGTTCCGGTCGCGTGAAGCGGTGGATGAGCGGGCATAAGCACGCTTGTTTCACATAAAAACCTCCGGCTGGATTGTTTACCAACCGGAGGTTTTTATACGTTATTTTAAAATGTCATGCTTTTCCGTCGCTGCCAAGCACGTTGACGATTTTTCTTTTGACAAGGTCACGGATGTTATCCCGGCCATCTGTGAGGTACTGGCGTGGGTCAAAGTGGTCGGGATGCTCGGCAAAATGCCTGCGTATGCCCGCAGTCATGGCAAGGCGCAGGTCGGAGTCTATGTTGATTTTACATACCGCCATACCCGCGGCCTGGCGGAGCATATCCTCCGGGATGCCGATGGCGTCGGGCATATTGCCGCCGTACTCATTGATGGTCTGCACATATTCCGGGATGACCGAGGAAGCGCCGTGCAACACAATCGGGAAGCCGGGCAGACGGTTTTGCACTTCCGTTAAAATATCAAAGCGCAGCGCGGGCTTCTGTCCCGGCTTAAACTTATACGCGCCGTGGCTGGTGCCGATGGCGATCGCGAGGGAATCGACGCCGGTGCGCTCCACAAACTCCTGCACCTGCGCGGGGTCGGTATAGCTGTGCGCAGCGACGTTGACGTCGTCCTCAATACCGGCGAGCTGGCCGAGTTCGCCCTCCACCACGACGCCGTGGGCATGGGCATAATCCACCACTTGTTTGGTCAGGGCGACATTTTCTTCAAACGGATGGTGCGACCCGTCAATCATGACGGAGGTGAAGCCGCCGTCCACGCAGGATTTACAGACCTCAAAATCCGCGCCGTGGTCTAAATGCAGGCAGATGGGAAGCCCCGTGTCCTCCAGCGCCGCTTCCACCAGCTTCATCAGGTAGACGTGTTTTGCATATTTTCTTGCTCCGGCGGAAACCTGCAGAATCAGCGGCGCGTTGACTTCCTTCGCAGCCTCCGTAATACCCTGCACAATTTCCATATTGTTTACGTTAAACGCGCCAATGGCGTATCCGCCCTTATACGCTTTCTGAAACATCTCTGTGGAAGTAACCAGCGGCATGACAATCCATCTCCTTTAAAAAATCCATTGATTTACAAATGCTATTTTACCAATTATTGTTGAAAAATGCAAGAGGAGATGTTATTCTTATACTAAATACGATCCGTCTGCGGCTTTGCCGCGCCGGCAATCAAAGATTGCCGATAAAAACATTTATTGTAGCAGATATTTCTGATAGGAGGAATGACTTATGAGTGAACTGAAGGGCGCGTGTATTTTCGGTCAATCCGGCGGTCCGACCGCCGTCATAAATGCCAGTGCGTTGGGGGTGATCCGCACCGCGCTGGACGCAAACTGCATCACACGTGTGCTGGGCGCGGCGCATGGGATTCGCGGAGTGCTGGACGATGTGCTGTATGATATGAGCAAGGAGGACCCCGAGGAGCTGGAGCTGCTGCAATTCACCCCGTCGTCCGCGCTCGGCTCCTGCCGCTATAAGCTCGCTGACCCTGATGTGGACGATACGGATTACCGCCGCATTCTGGAGATTTTCAAGAAATACGACGTGCGCTATTTTTTCTATAACGGCGGCAATGACTCCATGGATACCTGCAATAAAATTTCCAAGTACATGCTCAAGGTCGGGTATGAAGGCCGCACTATGGGCGTGCCGAAAACCATTGACAATGACCTCAACGGCACCGACCACTGTCCGGGTTATGCAAGTGCCGCAAAATACATCGCAACGAGCTGTATGGAGGTCTACAGGGACGCGCAGGTATACGACACCGGCATGGTCACCATAATTGAAATCATGGGCCGCAACGCGGGCTGGCTGACCGCCGCCGCCGCGCTTGCGACGGCGAAAGGCGCGGGGCCGGACCTCATCTACCTGCCGGAGCTGACGTTTGATATGGATGATTTTCTGCGTAAGGTAGAGCGGATCTACAGGGAGAAGAAATCCTGTTTTGTCGCGGTTTCCGAGGGCATTCATTACGCAGACGGCACCTTTGTCTCGGAGGCCAAAACCTCCGCAACCGACGGTTTTGGACATTCGCAGCTCGGCGGGCTGGCCGCGATTCTGGCAAATGCCGTGCAGCAGCGCCTGCAGGTGAAGGTGCGCGGCATTGAGCTTTCCCTCCTGCAGCGCTGCGCCAGCCACTGCGCCTCACTGACCGATATCAACGAGGCGCGCCTTGCGGGGAAAACCGCCGTGGAGGCCGCCATCTCCGGCGAAACCGATAAAATGGTCGCCTTTCAGTGCAGCCGCGCGAATGGGAGCTACCGTTGCAACATGGTGCTCCAGCCACTGGCGGTGGTCGCGAATGTGGAGCAGAAAATCCCCCATGATGGGATCAATGAGACAGGCGACGGGCTCAAGCAGGCATTCATCGACTATGCCCTGCCGCTCATTCAGGGGGAGCCGGATACCGCACGGGAGGACGCGCTGCCGCGGTTTGCGCGGCTGAAAAAAGTAAGGGCGTCGGCAGAATAATTTTGTCAGGAAAATTTCAGTTTTCCGTTGCAGTTTGTCTTTATATGTGTTAAACTAAGGCAACAGGCAAAAAAGAGGCAGGACATGCTTGGTCGTTTTGGGAAGAAACGACTTGCCTTATTGATTTGGTTGAAAGCCAAGTTTTATAAACTGTACACTTCGATTGTACACTTGTGAAATGATCAATAAGAGTTGCGGATTTGCGTCAAGCGCCGTAAAGCATCCTGCGTTATAAACTCGAATACCATTGCCCGTGGCATACCATATGGGGCTCGGTAGGATTTTGATGATTTGCAAGTGAAACAGTCGGAGGAAGCTCCGTACTGTTTCACTTTTTCTTTTCAGACTGAAGACAAAAGGGCATAGCTTGCGCGTCGGAAAGGAAGAAAGAGTGAAAGAAACCCATCAGGGGTGTCTTTCGCGTGCAATAGACCGCCCGCAGGCGGCATTTTTGCAATCATGTCACGGTTTATTGCAAAAATGTTGAGGTTGCAGACATAATCTGCAACCTCAACAGTCGGAGGAAGCTCCGTGCTGTTTCACTTTTTCTTTGTTTAAGGGGGATGCTCCATGGCGGAAAAGCTCAAGCTGTATGGCTTCAACAATCTGACCAAAGCGCTTAGTTTTAATATCTATGACGTCTGCTATGCCAAAACACCAAGAGAGCAGAAGGACTATATTGCCTATATTGATGAACAGTATAACTCCGAGCGGCTGACGAGCATTATCTGTACGCTGACCGATATGATCG
This sequence comes from Oscillospiraceae bacterium, assembly GCA_020860545.1. GTDB lineage: Bacteria > Bacillota > Clostridia > Oscillospirales > Oscillospiraceae > JAJQEJ01. The sequence continues at coordinate 8,281 of JAJBUC010000124.1, forward strand.
GCGCGCGGGTGCTCAACGTCTCCAAGCAGGACTATGATCCGCAGGGGGCGAGCGTTGTGCTACTGCTCGCGGAGGACAGCCGGTTTACCGCGGGGGAGACTGTCACGGCGCATCTCGACAAGAGCCATATTACAGTGCACACCTACCCGGAGTTTCACCCGGAAACCAGCATCGCGACCTTTCGGGTGGATATTGATATTGCGACCTGCGGTGAAATCACACCGCTGCGCACCCTCGACTATCTCATCGGCAGCTTTGACTCGGACATCATCACTATGGACTACCGTGTGCGCGGCTTTACACGGGATATCGACGGGAAAAAGCTCTATATGGATCAGCCGGTGGTTTCCATACAGGACTATATCGACCCTGCCGTCCTGCTGCGCTACGACGCGGTGGATATGAACGTCTATCAGGCGAGCATGTTCCATACACGCATGATGATCAAAGAGGTGGAGCTTGCGAACTACCTCTTTAAAACCGACGTCTATGAGCTCCCGCCCAAGACGCGGCTGCAGATCAGCAACAGCCTGCGGCAGGAGATGATTGAGATATTCAGCGGCAGCAATATTTACTGAAACGGGGGTGCGGCTATTTGGCGGAGTACGGGCAGCAGCGCGCGCCGATTGCGCAGGCACTGCAGAATTTCAAAGAGATGCGCGTGGTTCCGTTCGACGTCCCGGGGCATAAGCGGGGCAAGGGGAATCCGGAGCTGACGCAGTTTCTGGGTCGGCAGTGCATGGAGATGGATGTCAATTCCATGAAGCCGCTCGATAATCTCGGCCATCCCGTCTCGGTCATTCGTGAGGCGGAGGAGCTGGCGGCGGCGGCGTTCGGCGCGCATCATGCGTTTTTCATTGTCAACGGTACGACAGCGGCAGTGCAGAATATGGTCTTTCACTGCTGCGGCAGGGGAGACAAAATTATCCTGCCGCGCAATGTGCATAAAAGCGTCATCAGCGCCCTGATTCTGTGTGGCGGTGTACCCGTCTATGTGGATACGCCGATTCATCCCGTGCTGCAAATTGCCCTCGGTATGCCGGTGGAGGGCGTACGGCGCGCAATCGCGGCGCATCCGGACGCCAAGGCGGTGCTTGTGAACAATCCGAGCTATTACGGCATCTGCTCAGACCTGCCCGCCATTGAAAAGCTGACCCACGCGGCTGGTATGCTGCTGCTCGTGGATGAGGCACACGGCACACACCTCTATTTTGGCGAAGGACTGCCGCCGTCCGCCATGGCGGTGGGGGCGGATTTGGCGGCGGTCAGCATGCATAAATCGGGTGGCTCGCTCACGCAGAGCTCGTTTTTCCTGTGCGGCAATCGGGTCGACCCGGAGCAGCTGCGCCAAACGGTCAACCTGACACAGACCACAAGCGCGAGCTATCTGCTGCTTGCAAGCCTGGATCTGTCGCGAAAAAATCTTGCGCTGCACGGGAAAGAGATTTTCCGTCATGTGACGGAAATGGCGCGGTACGCGAGGGACGAGATTAACCAGATCGGCACATACTACGCCTATGGAGCGGAGCTTGTGGACGGTGTGGATGTCGCGGGGTTTGACGTGACGAAGCTCGCAGTCTGCACATCCGGCACCGGGCTTTCTGGCATTGAGGTTTACGACCTGCTGCGCGATGAGTACGACATCCAGATTGAGTTTGGCGACACCGCCAATATCCTCGCCTATATCTCGGTGGGCGACCGCCAACAGGAGCTTGAGCGGCTGGTGGGCGCGCTCTCTGAGATATCGCGCCGCTTTCGCCGCCCCCCTGAAACGCTGCCGCCCTATCCCATGCCGGAGGCGGTCCTGCGGTGCAGCCCGCAGGAGGCGTTTTACGCGGCAAAGGAATCTCTGCCGCTGGAAGAATGCATGGGTAAAATCTGCTGCGAGATGGTCATGTCCTACCCGCCGGGGATTCCCATTCTCGCGCCCGGGGAAGAGGTGACGGAGGAGGCAGTGGATTATATCCGGTTTGCCGGGGAACGCGGGTGCTTTTTAAGCGGTACCCACGATCCGGAGGTCAGGTGTCTGCAGGTGCTGACACAGCGAAAGGAGTGACGGTAACGATGGATTTATGGTATTCGGAATATCACACGGAGAACGTGCGGTTTTCCATCCGTGTGGACAAGCAGCTCTACAGCGCACAGAGCGAATTCCAGCGTATTGACGTCTTCGAGTCGCCGGATTTCGGGCGTTTTCTGGTGCTTGACGGCTACATGATGCTCACGGAGCGGGATGAGTTTATCTACCACGAAATGATTGTGCACCCTCCCATGGCAGTGCATCCGCGGGTGGAAAACGTGCTGCTCATCGGCGGTGGAGACGGCGGCGCAGCGCGGGAGCTGCTGCGCTATGACTCGGTACAGCGCATTGACCTTGTGGAGATTGACAAACAGGTTGTAGAGGTCTGCAGGGAGTATATTCCACAGACAGCGGCGTGTTTGGACGATCCGCGCATTACCCTGCACTTTTCCGACGGGATGCGCTTTGTGCGCTCGGTTGTGAGCGCGTATGACCTGATCATTGTGGACTCCACCGACCCGTTCGGCCCCGGCGAGGGGCTCTTTACCAAGGAATTTTACGGAAACTGCTTCAAGGCCCTCAGGGACGACGGCATCATGGTCAATCAGCATGAAAGCCCGTTTTATGTCAATGACGCCGTTGCGGTGCAACGGGCGCACAAGCGCATCGTACAATCCTTTGACCTGAGTATGGTCTATCAGGCCCATATCCCGACCTATCCGTCCGGACACTGGCTGTTCGGTTTTTCCACAAAGAAATACCACCCATTAAACGACTTTGACGGCCCTAAGTGGAAGCAGAAGGGGATCCAGACCCGGTACTATAACACCCAGCTGCACCGGGGGGCGTTTGCCCTGCCGAACTACGTGGAGGATTTGCTGAAAAATGTTGAAGGAATTTCATGAGACCTTTTTCGCGCTGGACTGCCCTTATGAACAGGCCTCTACCGTGCTGTTCGGCGCGCCGTTTGACTCCACGACCTCCTTTCGCCCCGGCACCCGCTTTGCAAGCCGTGCCATGCGCGCGGAATCCTTCGGGTTGGAAACGTACAGCCCCTATCTCGATTTGGATCTGACCGATTGTCCCGTCTTTGACAGCGGTGACCTGGAGCTGTGTTTTGGCAACACCGCGCTGGCCTTAGAAGATATTGAGGCGCGTACCGAGACCATACTGCGCGACGGAAAGCTGCCGCTTATGATCGGCGGGGAGCATCTGGTGACGTTGGGGGCGGTGCGCGCTGTGGTAAACCGACACCCGACGCTGCAGGTCGTTCATTTTGACGCACATACCGACCTGCGCGACGAATATTTAGGGGAGTCACTCAGCCACGCCACCGTGATGCGGCGTGTCTGGGAGCTCACAGGGGACGGACACGTGCATCAGTTCGGCATCCGTTCGGGTGAGCGTGCGGAGTTTCTATGGGCACAGGAGCATACAAATCTGCATAAATTCAGCTTTGAAGGGCTGGCCGAAGCGGTGGGCCAGATCGGGGATGCCCCCGTCTATTTCAGCATCGATTTGGATGTGCTCGACCCCTCCGTATTGCCTGGGACAGGCACGCCGGAGGCGGGGGGCGTTACCTTCCTGCAGCTGCTGGAGGCCATCCGTTTGGTATCGAAGTTAAACATTGTCGGCTGCGATTTAAATGAGCTGGCACCGGTCTACGACCAGAGCGGCGCGTCCACCGCAACGGCACTCAAGGTGCTTCGGGAACTGCTGCTGTCGGTGACAAAAACTTCTGGGAGGATGTAATATAACATGGGAAAAATCATGATAATCGGCGCGGGCGGCGTGGCAAGCGTCGCGGCGCATAAGGTCTGTCAGAACTGCGCGCAGTTTGGGGAACTCATGCTCGCCAGCCGCACGCTTGCCAAATGTGACGCAATCGCGGCCAGTATTGCGGAAAAGGTGCCGGACACCACGACAAAGGTGCGCACCATGCAGATCGACGCGGACGACGTACCTGCCCTGACGGCGGTCCTTCAGCGAGAGAAACCCGATGTCGTACTCAATCTGGCGCTGCCGTATCAGGACCTGCACATTATGGACGCCTGTCTCGCCGCTGGCGTGCACTATGTCGATACGGCGAACTATGAGCCGCTCGACACGGCGAAATTTGAATATAAATGGCAGTGGGCCTACCGCGACCGCTATGCGAAGGCGGGCCTGACCGCACTGCTGGGAAGCGGGTTTGACCCCGGCGTGACGGGGGTATTCTGCGCCTATGCCCTCAAGCATCATTTTGATGAAATCCATTTCATAGACATTTTGGACTGCAACGGCGGCGACCACGGCTATCCATTTGCCACCAACTTTAACCCTGAGATTAACATCCGGGAGGTGGGCGCCAACGGCTCCTATTGGGAAAATGGGGGATGGGTGGAGACGAAGCCCATGGAGATCAAACGGGAGTATGACTTTGCAGAGGTGGGGAAAAAGGACATGTACCTGCTTCACCACGAGGAGCTCGAAAGCCTTGGGATCCACATCCCCGGGATAAAGCGCATCCGTTTTTTCATGACCTTTGGACAGAGCTACCTGACGCATTTAAAATGCCTCGAAAACGTCGGCATGACCTCCATTGAACCAATTCTGTTTGAAGGGCGGGAGATTGTCCCCCTGCAATTTCTCGCGGCGGTGCTGCCCGATCCGTCGTCCCTCGGCCCCCGTACCGTGGGCAAGACCAACATCGGCTGTATCTTTCAGGGCGTAAAGGACGGCAAGGAGAAGACCTATTATCTCTATAATGTCTGCGATCATCAGGCGGCATACCGCGAGGTGGGCTCGCAGGCGATTTCCTACACGACGGGCGTACCGGCGATGATCGGTGCCATGCTGGTGATGAACGGCACATGGCGGCGGGACGGTGTGTTTAACATCGAAGAATTTGACCCCGATCCCTTCATGGATGCGCTGAACCAATGGGGGCTTCCGTGGCAGGAGAGCTTTTCTCCCGTCCTGGTGGACTGATGGTACTGCCGTTTGACCCACAGGCTGTGGCCACCCCGTGCTACGTGGTCGACGCAGGGCTGTTGGAGGAAAATTTACGCCTTCTGCGCGCGGTCGCCGATGCGGCGGGCTGCCGCATCTTACTGGCGCAGAAGGCGTTTTCCATGTTTTATTTTTACCCCCTCATCGGGCGCTATCTAGACGGCACCACGGCAAGCGGCCTGTTTGAGGCGCGGCTCGGCAGGGAGGAGATGGGCGGGGAGACGCATATCTTTTCCCCCGCATACCGCCCAACGGAGTTTGGGGAGATTGTCGGCCTGTGCGATCACATTATATTTAACTCGTTTACCCAGTGGGAACAATTTAAGCCAGCCGCGCTGCACGCGGGGCGGAGCTGTGGCATACGCGTAAACCCCTGCTGCTCCACGCAGGCGCACGGAATTTATGACCCGTGCGCCCCCGGCTCCCGGCTCGGTGTGACGAGAGAACAATTCCGCCCCGACCTGCTTGATGGGTTGGAGGGGCTGCATTTTCATACCCTCTGCGAGCAGAATGTGGACGCGCTGGCGCTTACCCTCGCGGCGGTGGAGGAGCAGTTCGGAGCCTTTTTATACAACATGCGCTGGCTCAATCTCGGGGGCGGTCATCACATTACACGCGCCGACTACGACAGAGAGCGCCTGATCGCACTGATTCAGGCGCTAAAGGCGCGCTATGGCGTCGAGGTATATCTGGAGCCGGGGGAGACAGTCGCGCTCAATGCCGGTTTTCTTGTCTCGGAGGTCGTCGACATTGTCGAAAACGCGGGCGTAGTCAATGCAATTCTGGACGCATCCGCCGCCTGCCATATGCCGGACGTGATTGAAATGCCGTACCGCCCGCCGGTTTTGGAGAGCGGGGAGGCGGGGGAGAAGGCGCATACCTTCCGCCTGACCGGGCCGACCTGCCTGGCCGGGGATATCATTGGGGACTACTCCTTTGACGCGCCATTAACGCGGGGCAGCCGTGTCGTGTTTGGCGACATGGCGATCTACTCCATGGTGAAGAACAACACCTTTAACGGGATGCCGCTGCCGGCGATCTATGCGTCGGTCGGCGAAAATGTGCACCCGGTTCGGCGCTTTGGATATGACGACTTTAAAAACCGTCTTTCCTGATGGCGGCTACAGCAGCGCTTCCTTTTCGTGCCGTTTCATCCGCTTGATGGCGTGCTCCATGCGCAATGCCGCAGATTTGTCGGGACATGCAGCGCTGTAGACAAGGGTTACCGGCAGCCGGCCTCTGGTGTATTTTGCGCCCTTGCCGCTGTTATGTACAGCGATGCGGCGTATGAGATCATTTGTTATGCCCGTGTAGAGCGTCCCGTCGGCACAGCGGAGCATATAAACGGTATATTCCATATGGCTGTCAGATCCGGTCGGCATAATACATACCGGGTAGGTCACGGATATGAGTGAGCATAGTTTGGTAATCCCCGATGGAAGGGCGTTTTTCCAGCGTAAGAACCAGACTGGTCACATGATTGCCGGAGGAGGGGAAGGGGTCTACGCCGGTTGTGGAGATGTTATCCTCTTTGAGCAGCGCAAGTACCTGACCAAGCCGACATTCCTCACCAAATTCCATATAAATGCGAATGACGGAAATTGTTTTTGCAAAATAGGCGTTGAGTCTTGATAATACGGCAAGCATAATAAAAATTAAAACACAAAGTACGATGGTACATTCATAAAAACCAATGCCAGCGGTCAGCCCCATACAGGCGGAGGACCAGAGTCCAGCAGCGGTGGTCAGCCCGCTGATGCGGTTTTGCCGCGTAACGAGAATGGTGCCCGCACCGAGAAAGCCGATGCCGCTGACGACCTGTGCTCCAATACGAGCCATGTCGGAACCGGGCGTGAGGTAGACGGAAATATATTGATTTACCATCATGCAGGAGGCGGCACCGATACAGACCAGCAGATGGGTGCGCAGCCCCGCCGGGTGACGGCTGTGCTCCCGCTCCGCCCCGATGATCCCGCCGCACAGCACTGCAAGAAGAAAGCGCAGGATAATGGACAGAATGTTCAGATCGCGCAGGTAATCAGGAATGAATCCTAGCTCATAAAACGACATTATGGAATCTCTCCTATATACTTGACTTATGAGGATAAAATTTATAAATAACTGAGTATTGACTTGACAAAATGAACATGGTATGATGCATTATGTTAAAAAGGGGTGAAAAACGTGTCTATTGAAATTATACCGGATTGGATGTCCAATCTGGAGGACGACGATGTAATATTTATCAAGAGGTTTATTCAGGCTTCCGGTTCGCTCAAGGAGATTGCAAAACAATATGGCGTAACCTATCCGACCGTGCGCCTGCGGCTGGACCGGCTGATCCAAAAGATCAGGCTGAGCGAAAGCACGGAGGGGGAGCCGTATATCGCTTTAATTAAGCGTATGGTGGTCAATGAAAAGCTGGATATGGACACGGCGAAGGTGCTGATTGCCGAGTATAAAAAGCAGCGTGAGCAGCGGGGAGGACAGTTCCCCATAGAACTGGAGCATACGGGAAAATAAGATGAATCACAAAGCCGCTGTATGGTAGAAACTGCAGCGGCCTTTCCCGTTATGCGTTGTTTTCCGACCGGAGGATTGTGAGAATGCCGAGTGGCTTTGGCTGCGGCAGATAAAAGGGAAAGTCTGCGCGGCCCGTCTCCTGGATATTCGTATACAAAAAGCAATCCTCTTCCCCGGTTCCATAGACGCGGACAAAAGTATCCGCATCTTGCATAGAGGCAAACGGCTGACCGTACTCCAGCGTTGCGCGCTGCACATGGAAGTGGATATTTGCCTGTTCCAGCTCGTTCACGGCGCGTATGAGCGTGTTGTGCTTGCGCGGGTGGCTGTTGCCAAAGGAGGGGGCAGCGGAATTCGCAAGTACTAAAACGACACGATCACGCGCGTGGGGCAGCCAGGCGCATGCCTGCGACGCGTTGCCGAAAAAACTGCTCATGATAGTGTCCCATGTGCCGCTCAGCATGTTGGCGTCCTGACAGACGGCGGTCAGATTATTGTGCCCCAGCGCCGCCGCTTGCGCCTGTAAGAAGGCGAGCGCGGGCGCACTTTGGTCGATGCAGGTGATATGAGACATATCCCCGGCCAGTTCAAAGTCGATAAAACCCGGGCCGCAGCCTAAATCACAGAGTGTCCCGCCGCTGAGCATCTGTGCGCGCAGGCGTTCTGCCAGGTCACGGTGAAACCCCGTATACGCGGAGGCATCGCACATCCAGCGCAGTGTGTTTTCATTCCATCCGGCACGCAATCGGACCCCTCATTTCTATTCTACTCTATCGCAAACTTCTGTATATTATACGAGATTATTATTTTTCTGTCAATTCCGTGTGAAGGATTGTGATAACATGCATATATTTCTGACGGGGGCCATACGGACAGGGAAGAGCACTGCGATTGCGAGGGTGTTGGCGCAGACGACACGAAACATCGGCGGCTTTTGTACCGCCTTTGATGAAAACCGCGGAAAGGAGCACTGGAAGCTCTACCTTTACCCCGCCGGAGGTCCGCGCGCTATGGATGAAGCGCACCTCGTCGCCAATTTTAAGCAGGGCACGCCGCCGGTGGTCCTCCCAAATCGGTTTGCAGAGCTGGGCGTCCCGATTCTGGACGCCGCGCGGGACACGGCGGAGCTGATTATTATGGATGAGTGTGGACGTCTGGAGGGGCGGGATCTTCCCTTTCAGAACGCGATTCTGCAGACACTGGATGCAAGCACGCCGGTTTTGGGTGTGGTGCGGGAAGGACTTCCGGGCTGGACGGGTGCCATTGCGGCGCATCCGAAGGTCAGTGTGCTGTATTTGACAGTCGAGAACCGTGACAGGCTCACTGCTGACCTGTCTGCATGGATTAGCGACACAGTATCGACAAAATTCCTGCGGGATAAATATGGATTTTTGGTTAGAATATAAAAAAATATTTTGCATATTTACCGATCCCTCAAAAATGCTTATAATGTCATATAAGAACAACTTATAATAGCTTTACATCGGAATTTGGGGGAAATACGTGGGTATTGAAAATATATTCGCCATGCTGGGCGCGATTGCCACGTTTTTGTTTGGAATGTCCACCATGACGGACGGCTTGGAAAAGCTGTCGAGCGGACGGTTGGAAGGCATTCTGGAGCGCATGACAAGTAATGTCTTCAAGGGTGTCCTGCTCGGTGCGGTTGTGACCGGCTTAATTCAGAGCTCAGGCGCGACGACCGTCATGTGCGTGGGCTTTGTAAACGCGGGTATCATGAAGCTCAATCAGGCGGTCGGTATCATCATGGGTGCCAACATCGGCACCACGGTGACGGCGCAGCTGCTCCGGCTAAGTGATATTTCCTCAGACAATATTGTATTGATGCTGTTAAAACCGGCGTATCTTGGCCCGATTTTGGCTGTGATCGGTATCGTTCTTTTCATGTTCATCCGCGGCGGGAAGCGAAAAACCATTGGGCAGATCGCGTTGGGGCTCGGCCTTCTTTTCATCGGTATGAAGACCATGGAAAGCGCTGTCGCACCGCTGCAGGAGCTGCCGGAATTCCAGAGCGCGCTCGTCGCCTTCTCCAATCCGCTGCTCGGCGTTTTGGCAGGGCTTGCGATTACAGCGCTGTTGCAGAGCTCCTCAGCTTCCATGGGCATCTTACAGGCCATCAGCTCGACCGGTGTTGTGACATTTCATATTGCAATGCCGCTGATTATGGGGCAGAATATCGGCACCTGTGTGACTGCGATGCTCTCATCCATCGGCGCAAGCAAAAATGCAAAACGTACCGCGATGATACACCTGCTCTTTAATGTCATCGGCACAGCCTTTTTTATGGCCTTACTCTATGGGCTGCACGCGATCATTGACCTGCCGTTCTGGCAGGATACCCTGAACAGCGGCGGCGTTGCAAACCTCCATCTGGTCTTTAACATCGCGTGCACCGCATTGCTGCTGCCGTTTCATAAGCAGCTTGTATACCTTGTGGAGCGGCTGGTACCAGGAGATACGGAAAAGCAGGAACTGTCTGTGCTGGATGAGCGCTTTCTCGCATCGCCCTCCGTCGCGCTGGAGCAGGCGCGCGCAGCTGTGCTTGAGATGGGTACGCTGGCCCGCGACAACTATCATGCCGCTGCTGAATTGCTTACGGAATATGACGCAAAGAAGCTGGAGCGGCTCAATGAAACGGAGAACAACATTGATAAGCTGGAAGGGATGCTGGATAACTATCTCGTCAAACTAACGGACCGCGATCTCACGGGAGAGGAAAGCGAAAAATTATCGGAGCTGCTGCATAC
>JAJBUC010000126.1:0-12310 GCA_020860545.1 Oscillospiraceae bacterium
AAATGTATCTTTGTAATATCTAATTACGATATGATTCCGTATTTGTAACCATGATCGGTTGCATTTTCTAAAAAGAAAAAATCCTGTGGCCGAAAAACCGCCTGAATGCGTCTCCATTCAAGGCGGTTTTTCATGGCATTGACAGGCTTTCCATGCAGCAGGCCGATTTCTCTTTACCGTTTTTTCGGAATAAGAAGCAGCCGCCGCTCCATCGCCTCGTCTTCGGTCAGGTCGTTGGCACTTTTGATGTCGGAAATGGTGGTGCGGTAGCATTTGGCGATATCCCACAGACGCTCGCCGCGCTCCGCCATACGAAGCACGATGGATGGCTTGGCCTCACAGCCGCCCTCCTCTTCCTCTACCTTAACGCCGCATACCGCGGCCACCTGCTTGATCACACGCGCCATATATTCAAACTCAACGCCAAAGCGAACCTCAATCCCGCCCGCGGTCGGTACTGCGAATGTCTCGCCGGAGCAGCGGGGTGCAAAGCTGCACAGGCAGCTGTCCGGCAGATCCAGCGCGCAGGAGACGGGGATTTGCCGCATCACGGACTGCAGCCCGTTCTCCTCGGTCATATACAGCAGCTTGACACTTGCCTGCACTGTGAGCACTATTTGCGTCCCTTCCCGCCTTTGCTCCGTGGATGAGATGTTGACGCTGACATTGCAAACCTCCTGCGCAAGATTGGGGGTCTCAATCGTCTCACGGACGCTTTGCGCCTTTGTGCCATGATCCACCATACGCTGTACGCTGTAATTTTGGCTGTCTGTGCTCACCATGTGATTGGTGCTGTAGAGGTCGGTCAGCATCTGAAACCGCTTCTTTTCCCATATAACCGCCTGCGCGAGCAGCTCGAGCTGAACCGAAACCACGCGCCCGTCTCCGCTCGGCAGGAGCGTGCAGTCCATATCACTGAGCAGGACCTCCAACGCGCAGATCATATCCTCTCCGCACTCCGAGACCTCAATGATCTGGGAAAAAACCATCTCCTGCTCTGCACTGCACATCAGATCGGACGGCGTGCGGTAAAACAGGTGGACGGTCGCGGTACCCTTGATGATCAGCTTGTTTCCAATCACCTTTGACTCACCGCACGCAATGCGCACGTTGCTTTTGAGCAGTTCCGCAATTTCCGGCCTGCTGCTCGAGAGCGTCACCTCATCGGTAAAGGTAAAGGGCTTTTCCTGCACGCAGACTACTGTGAAATTTTCCTGCTCTTCCCTTCGCTGCTCCATACCTGCGGATGCATCGGCAATCATGCCGCTGCACAAGCTGTCGGACACAGGGCGATAGACCCGCACACCGACCCCGATATTGATGCGCACGAGCACCTTGCGCGGGTTCAGGCTACGCGTTTCCGCCGTCTGCACCTGTGGGGATGCCACCACACTGCATTCGGCATGAATCCCTCCGGCTTCCGCCATACTGCGAAAGGGGATTTTTACATTCAGGGACCGAAGTCCTCCTTCTCCATCGGGCAGATAGAGCACCACGGCATGTATATTTCCGCTGATTTCCACGCGCCCGTCCTGCGCATTCTTTTCCCGGATGCAGATGGTCGCCTCTGTGTCCACGATACGCAAAATATCCGGACATGCATCCGGCACGATCATCTCCATCGTTTCTTCCTGAAATACTGTTGTATCCAGCGTGGTATTAAACCCGCTCAACTGGGTCTGCTCCAATTCCAGCTCCATAATGCTCCACTCCTTGTACAGGTTAGTCTTTTGCCTGCTACGAAACTATATGTACAAGACTGCGGCACTATGACAAACTTTTCTCGTCCGGTACAGAGTTACCTGACACCAAAAATCGCCTTTAAAATGCCAACGAGCGATTTGGGTGCCTTTACCACTACGATTTTCATGCGGATTCCCTCCTTAAAACCGGTAATATATTTGCGCAAAGAAAATGCGCTCCGTTCCATTACCTGTTACAGTATACGAACGAGCGCATCATTTGGTGCCATTCTTCTCCTTTTGGCTCTGTATAATCAAAATTCTTCCGACAGAAACGCAAATCCGCAATGTGCGGCCTGCGGGCTCATTGCTGACGGACAGGGTATCGCCCCGCCTCAGAACGGCGTTTTTGAGCGGATACTTAAAGCCCTCCAGCGTGACGCCTTCCACATGCCGGTCGAGCGGGATGATGGAGAGATAGTGGTAAACACATGGGGCAATCGTCAACGATCCGCCCGCCAAAAAACGCACTTCATGCTCAGCATCGAGTATGCGCGCGCTGCCCCCCTGCTCCCACACCCATTCCAGCAGGAGGAGATTTGCGGTGGTGTGATCGAGCCGGCCGCCCGTGCAGCCGCAAAAAAGCAGCTCACGGCAGGAATGCGAAAGCGCCAGCGCGGCGGCGGCCTGTAAATCCGTCTCATTCTTCTCCGCCGGAAGGGTGTGAAATGGTATACCGTCTAACGGCGCACCGCCGGAATCCCAGTCTCCAATCATAGCATCGGGCCGCAATCCGGCGGCGCGCGCGTTCGCAATCCCGCCATCGGCGCAGATGATATAGTCGTCCGGCAGAAGGTGCGGCTTTAAAAAGCCCCAGTCCGCACAGGGTGCAGCGCCGAAGATCACCGCGCGCTTTTCTACCTGCGCTCCCATTTCGGCACCTCCTTCGCCTGCTGATAGAGCCGGACGTAGCTGTCATAGCGGCTTTGCGGAATAGCTCCGTCTGCCAAAGCAGCACGCACCGCGCAGCCCGCCTCCGTCCCATGGGCGCAGCCCACAAAGCGGCACGCACCCAGATAAGGTGAAAATTCGCGGAAGGTACACGCGATCTCCTCCGGTGCACGCAGCTGCGCGCCATCCGTGTCAAAGGAGGAAAAGCCGGGGGTGTCTGCGACCAGTGCGCCGTCCGGGAAGGGATAGAGTTCCACATGCCGCGTGGTGTGCCGACCGCGCCCGAGCTTGTCGCTGACGTCACCGACCTGAATATGAAAATCCGGGTGGATCGCGTTTAAAATACTCGATTTCCCCACGCCCGAGTTACCGGTGAACGCAGACACTTTACCACGTATCGCCGCCGAGAGCGCGCCGAGCCCTTCTCCGTGCAGCGCGCTGACGCGCAGGGTGGTAAAGCCCGCCTGAACGTAACAATCATAGAGACTGTCGGCGGTATCCATATCACACTTATTGATGCAGATAACGCAGTCGCACTCTCTCCCCTCTGCGATGGAGGTGATCCGGTCAATGAGAAACGGATCGGTCACCGGAACGACCCCCGAGGCGACGATCACAAGCTGGTCCACGTTCGCAATCGCCGGACGGCAGAATTCATTTTTGCGCGGTAAAATTTCATCTATGATACCTGTGCTACCATCTTGTGGGGTATACCGCACCCGGTCGCCCACGAGGGGCGAGACCTTCTGGTGGCGGAACTTCCCCCGGGCGCGGCAAGTGATATCGTTGCCTGACGCGGCGCGAATATAGTAAAAGCCGCTCAGCGCTTTATAGATCAGCCCTTCCTCCATATCAGCCTTCAAAATCTTCTATATAGGATTCCTTTTGCTCGCCGTCAATATAGATCTGGATCAGTTGCTGGCCGCTTCCTGTCACCTCTACGTGCGCAATCTTGAGGCTTGTGTCATAGGAGCGCGGCGCGGAAAAGACCGGCACACCGCCGACATAGATTTGCACTCTCACCGTTTCCCTGTCTTGAGGCAAATAGACATATACGGTTTTCGTGCTCGTTGTGGAAGACGTCTGGCCGGAGTCTCCGCCGCTGGTGCCTCCCTGCTGCGCGGTGGACGGCGACGGCGACGGCGACGGCGACGCAAGTGCCGACGGGGACGGGGAGGGCGTTGGCTCTTCCTCCGGTTCGGGGCCCAGGCTCAACGTAAAGCTGATCTTCGTCCCCTTCTCCACCTCGGTGGTAACCGCGTCAAGGCTTTGCCCGCAGATGAGGCCCGCTTCATACTTGTCGCTGTATTCTTCACCTTCTATCCCGCCCCAACTCAGGCCGGCTTGCTCCACGAGCGCTTCTGCCTCTTCCGCCGTCTTCCCCAGGTAGGAGGGTACTACAACGGTTTCTATCGCGGGGCCAATGCTGACATAGAGTGTAATATTATCCCCTTCATTGAGTACCGTTCCCATCGCCGGGACCTGGCGGATGACATATCCGCTCGTCACACTGTCGTCGTTTTCTTCAATCAGTTCAATATTCAGGTTCAGACCGAGATCTTCCAGCGTCATCTTTGCCACCCTGGAATCCTGATTGACAAAGTTCAGCATCGTCTTCTCCGCATCCGCGCCGCCGCTGATCGTAACCGTAATGGTGCTGCCCTTGGTAATTTCCGTATTGTACTGCGGATCCTGCGCTGTGATAAGGCCTTCATCGTATGTGCTGCTGTATGTCGTCTGACCTGCTTTGATTGTCAGATTGTTATCCTGTACCTCTTTGCGTTCCCGCGCCTGTTCGATCGTTAACCCCGTCAGGTTCGGTGCATAGATGGTCTCTCCGGAGCCGGTAAAGGTCGGTCCGAGTACTACGACCAGAAACACGATAATGGCCACCACAAAAACTGCAATACCCACACCGACAATAATGGCGGGGCGGCGTGCTTCCTTTTCATACTTATAATCGTCGTTCCGGCTTGACGTATGGGTTCTGCTGCGGGGTGCCTCGCCGGTGCCGCGGTAGTTTTCATCCGACCGCCGCGCCTGCGCGCGGGCAAGCTGCGGGGTATTCGCGCCCAAAATCTGCGTTGGTTCATCCCCGTCGTCCAAGAGCAGGTCTGCCGCTGAATAATCAAAGCTGATATTGGGATTCTTGCGGAATTCCTCCAAATCCTCCAGCATGGCGTCCGACGAGATATAGCGGCGGTTCACATCTGCAGCCATCGCCTTCATCGTGATCGCCTCAAGGGCCTCCGGAATGTCCGCACTAATTTCACGCGGAGAGAGCGGTATGGCGTTGATGTGCTGAATCGCGACCGCTACAGGGGAATCCCCCTCATAGGGCAGACGGCCCGTGAGCATCTCGTACAGCACCACGCCTGCAGAGTAAATGTCGCTGCGCGCGTCAATGTGGCTGCCCTTCGCCTGTTCCGGCGAGATATAGTGCACCGAACCGAGGGCCTCCTGCGTGAAGGTGGTCTGTGACGCGGATGTGAGCCTGGCAATGCCGAAATCGGCTACCTTTGCGCTGCCGTCCCGCAGCACCATAATATTGTGGGGCTTAATATCCCGGTGTATGATGCCGCGGCTGTGCGCGTGGGAGAGTCCCTTCATAATCTGGATAATAAAGTGCAGCGCTTCCTGCCAAGAGAGCTTCCCGTCCCGTTTCTGGATATACTGCTTGAGCGTGATGCCGTCAATCAGCTCCATCACGATATAGTCGATATCCGCCGAGCGGGATACATCATATACCGAGACAATATTGGGGTGAGAGAGCATCGCAACGGCCTGAGATTCGTCGTGAAAGCGGCGCTTAAACTCCGCGTCCTGTGCAAGATCCTCCTTGAGAATCTTAATGGCCACCAGACGGTTAAGGCGGTGACAGCGCGCCTTGTACACAACCGCCATCCCACCGGAGCCGACCTTCTCCAATATCTCGTACCGGTTATCGAGTAATTTCCCTATGTACTGATCCATAGTCCATTACCCCCTTAAGAACGTTCTATGAGCACGGCGGTAACATTATCCGGCGCGCCGCGCTCCAGCACCAGTTCAATGAGGCGCAGGCAGCAACTCTCCGGCTCCCCGCCGTGCAAAACTTCATAGAGAATTTCCTGATCGGTCAGAACATTCGTAAGCCCATCGGAACAGAGGAGAATATAATCCCCCGCCGACAGCTTTTGCTCAAATGAATCCGACCGGACATTCGGCATGGAGCCGAGCGCCCGTGTGATCAGGTTTTTCTGCGGATGATACCGCGCCTCATCTCGTGTAATATCCCCCCGCGCAACCAGATCCTCCACGTAGGAGTGGTCACGGGTGATGCGTGAAATGCCTTCGTTGCCGATATAATACGCCCTGCTATCGCCGATGTTGAGCAGATACGCGCACTCGTCCGTGACAATGGCCGCGACCATGGTAGTCCCCATACCGGCATACGCGATATTCTCCAGCGCCTGGGTATGTACCGCGCGGTTGGCACGGACCGCCACCTGCTTCAGCAGTTCCTCAGGCGCCTCCGGCGGGCACTGTTTGAGCCGCTCCATCTCGGAAACAAATGTCGCAACCGCAATTTCGCTTGCAACATTGCCGGCGCGCGCGCCGCCCATGCCGTCACAGACAACGGCAGCCGCCAGACTGTCGCCGTATTGCTCGGCAGAATATCCGTCCTGATTTTGCTGCCGGACTGCGCCCTTATCCGTTGTCCCCCATAGTTTTATCATGCTCATTGCCTCTCAGACTGTTCAATTTCCCTGCGGCGCAGCTGCCCGCAGGACGCATCAATATCTCCGCCCAGCTTGCGGCGTACGGTCGTGGTGACCCCGTGCCTCTCCAGACGCTTTTGAAACTGTGCCACGCGGCGGCTCGGTACAAGCGGGCTCTCTTTTACCTCGTTGAGCGGGATCAGATTGACGTGCCCGGGCGTGCCCTTCAGCAACCGCGCAAGCAGATCCGCCTGCCAGTCGTGGTCGTTTACCCCGTCGATCATCGCGTACTCATAGGAGATCCGTCTGCCGGTCACCGCGAAATAGTTACGGCAGGATTCCATCAGCCGCGCCACGCCAACACCGCGATTGACAGGCATCAGCCTGCTCCTCGTCTCATCATCCGGCGCGTGGAGCGACACCGACAATGTCAATTGTAACTTATACTGTGCCAGTTTGTCAATTTGTTCTGTGAGCCCACATGTGGAAAGCGAGATGTGGCGCATACCGATGTTCATTCCCTCCGGCCGATGAATCAGCTCCAGAAACCGCAGAACATGGTCAAAATTATCCAGCGGCTCCCCGATTCCCATGAGCACGATGTTCGACACTTCCGCCCCGGCGTCCAGCGCGGTATAGCGCACCTGATCGACCATCTCCCCCGCCGTCAGGTCGCGCACCTTTCCGCCGAGCGTGGAGGCACAGAGGGCACACCCCATGCGGCAGCCCACCTGCGAGGAGATACATACAGTATTCCCATGTTGGTACTGCATCCAAACCGTTTCAATGCAGTTGCCGTCCGACAGCCGCCACAGATATTTCGCCGTCCCATCCAGCGCGGACACCTGCTTGCGCGCGATCTGCGGAATATCGTACGCACAGCTCCGGCACAGGGTCTCACGCAGCGCCTTTGGGAGGTTGCCCATCGCGTCAATGGAGGGCGCGCCGCTCTGCACCCAGCGGAAACACTGCTTAGCGCGAAAGGGCGGCTCGCCCAGCGCCTCGAAAAACGCCGCCATCTCCTCCGGATTCATGGATTTTAAATCGGTCATCAGCTTCCCCTTCCGGTTTTGCGGCGCAGTTTTGCAAAAAAGAACCCGTCCGTACCGTGGATGTGCGGCCAGAGTGTCAGCATACCGGACGGCTGCGCACCGACCGGCGCGGGGAGTGTGAACCCTTCTGCGCTGAATGCCCGGTTCTCCGCGAGAAACGCCTGCACCACATCCGCATTCTCACGCGGCAACAGCGTACAGGTCGCGTACAGCAGTACCCCGCCGGGTTTGACGTAGCGGGCGACGTTTTGCAGGATCGCGGACTGCACGGCCGGTAAATTTTCCAGCGGTTCCGGCTGCTTATAGCGAATATCCGGCTTTTTGCGGATAATACCGAGCCCCGAACAGGGCACATCGGCGATCACACGGTCAAACGCGCCCTCCAGCTCAGGACAAAACTCTTTTGCACTGCGCAATTCCGCGCGAATAGCGGAAAGTCCCAGCCGCCGCGCCCCCGCCTCAATCAGCGTGAGCTTGTGCGGGTGAATGTCGCAGGAGAGAATCCCTCCCTGGTTTTGCATTGCGATTGCGGCGGCAAAAGACTTGCCGCCGGGCGCGGCGCAGGCGTCGAGCACGCGCATCCCCGGTGCAAGCTCCGCTGCGAGTACCGCGAGGCGCGCCGCAGCGTCCTGCACGTAAAACGCCCCGTTCTGGAACGCGGGCAGCCGCTCCAGGTTCCCCGTGTCCGAGAGGAGCAGACAGTCCCGCAGCCACGGGTGCGCCGTCACGGTCACGGCGCAGGAACGTAGCTGCTCTGTCAGCCGCTCCGCGTCTGTTTTGCAGGTGTTGACCTGCACCGTCATCGGCGGCGGCGTATGATTGGCCTGCATCAGACGCGCCGCTTCCTCCGGCCCCAAAAGCCGGGTAAAGGTGTCCGCAAGCCACTTTGGATGGCTGTAGCGTATGGCGGGGTCCGATGGCACCGGTGTCTCGGCCTCCGCCGAAATTTTACGCAGCACAGCATTTACGAGCCCCGCCGCGCGTGGATTCCTTGCGTACTTACGCGCAAGCTTCACCGACTCATTGACCGCCGCGCTGTGGGGTACGCGGGTGAGAAAGTGCATCTGATAGATGCCGATGCGCAGGCTCTGCAGCACCTTGTTCTCCAGCTTGTCCGGCGGGACGGAGGATACGCGCGCGATGTGCCAGTCCAAAAGCAGCTTGTGCTGCAGCACGCCGTAGCAGAGCTGGGTGCAGAGCGCGGCATCGCGCGGCTCCAACCCGGCATCCCGCAGGGCATGCTTTAAAAATCCGTCCGACCAGGCTCCCTGCTTTTCACATGCGGAGAGCGACAAAAGCGCAAGCTCACGCGCCGATTGTTCCGCCATATCCTTCCCTCTCTATCCCGTCTGAATGGGATGCCCGCGCAAGTAGTCTGCCGCCCCCATCCGCTTGCCGCCGCTCGGCTGCAGCTCCGTGATGCACAGCACCGACCCGCCGCCGCAGACGAGAGAAATGCCGGTCTTGTCGGCATGCAGGATGGTGCCGGGCAATTGGTCGCTCCGCTCCCCCGCCACGCGGGAGGCGAAGAGCTTCATCGGTGCGCCGGAAATCACATCCGTCGTCGCGGCGGGCCAGGGCAGAAGGCCCCGTATCTGGCAGTGAATTTCCTGCGCGCTTTTGTTCCAGTTCACGGGTGAAAGTGCTTTGGAGAGCATGGGCGCAAGGGTGTGCGCGTCGTGCGCCTGTGCGGTGTGCACGGCGGTGCCGTCCGCGATCTGCGCCACCGCTTTGATCAGCAGCGCCCCGCCCATGGCGGCGAGCCGCGCGTATAGCTCATCCGCGTTTTCCTCCGCGCCGATGGGTGTCTCCTCCTGCAATATAATATCCCCCGCGTCGAGCTCCTCCGCCATGTCCATAATGGTTACACCGGTGGCCTGCTCTCCGTTCAAAATTGCCCAGTTGATGGGCGCGGCCCCACGGTATTTCGGCAGCAGGGACGAGTGGACATTGATGCAGCCATAGCGTGGGTATTCCAGGATTTCCCGGGGTAAAATACGCCCGTACGCCGCCACCGCAATCAGCTCCGGTTCCAGCATCTTGATCAGGTCAAGCGCCGTGCCGTCACGGAGCTTTTCGGGCTGATAGACAGGGATGCCAAACCGCTCTGCGCACACCTTCACGGGGGTAGGTTGACACTTCATCCCCCGGTTTTTGGGCTTATCCGACTGGGAAAAAACGCCGCAGACGGTATGCTCCGGCGCGGTTGCGAGCGCCTCCAGACTCGGGACGGCAAAGTCGGGTGTGCCCATAAATAGAATGTTCAAACGCTCACCCCTTTGTCTGCCGCGCCGGTTCCGGTTCTTCCTTTTTCTTTTCTTCCTCCAGCATTTTGTCCACTTCCTCGCTGGTATAGAGCTGATCGGTATGCGCGGTGAAGAGCACGCCGTCCAGATGCTCGATTTCATGGCAGAAACAGCGGGCGGTCATCCCTTCACGCTCGAGTTCAAACTCGTTTCCATGCCTGTCCTGCGCGCGGATTTTCACACGCATGGGACGCTTTACGATGCCCCACATGCCTGGAACGCTCAGACAGCCTTCATACCCCGACTGCTCACCTTCCATCTCCAGCACAACCGGATTGACAAGCTCAATATATGTCTCATCATCGTCCAATACAAGGGCGACCCGGCGCATGATTCCGATCTGTGGCGCTGCAAGCCCCGCGCCGTTTGCGTCGGTCAGCGTCTGCTTCAAATCGCCCAGCAGGTCAAAGAGGCGGTCGTTAAAACTCGTGATAGGGTGGCATTTCTTGGACAGCTCCGGTGCGTCCTGGGTGAGGATGGTACGAATAGACATAGTGGTATATTTTCCTTTCCTGTATCGTCCGTTTTTACCCGTCAAGGGGATTCCTGTCCGCAAAAAGCGTGACCCCTTTGTTTTCCTTATCCGACTGCGCGCAGCGCAGGAGATGGGCGAGCAGATTGCGCACTTTTTTTGTATTGTTGCAGCGCAGCGTGAGCCGGTAGCGGTATTTTTCGTTCACCTTTGCGATCCCGGCGGGCGCGGGGCCCAAAATCTGCATGGCAATATCATGGTATGCGACCTCAGCGCACCACGTTTCGAGCGTACGGCGCACGCGGGCACAGGCGCGCAGCGCTGCCGTCTCCTCCGCAGCGGACGCGGTGATGGTAAAGAGGTCCTGAAACGGCGGCACGCCGCGCAGGCGGCGCGCTGTAATTTCTTCCTCGTAAAAAGCGTCGTATGCCTGCGCCGCGGCGCAGGTGATGACATCGTTATCCGGTGTAAAGGTCTGGATCACCGCCCGCCCGTGCTTTTCGCCGCGCCCGGCCCTGCCGACCACCTGTGTGAGCAGGGAAAATGTGCGCTCTGCCGCGCGGTAATCATCCACATAGAGCGACGCATCGGCGGAGATCACCCCAACCAGCGTCACATTTTCAAAGTCCAGCCCTTTGGCCACCATCTGCGTCCCGACCAGAATGGGTATCTTCTCCTTCCGGAACCGGGTGAACATCTTCTCGTGCGTCTGGGATGCGGAGATGGTGTCTGCATCCATGCGCATAATTTCCGTATCCGGAAAGGCCTCCGCAAGCTCCGTCACGAGGCGCTGCGTACCGACGCCGACATAGTCGAGAATGCCGCCGCATGTGGGACAGACGTGCGGTGCCGTCTCCGAATGGCCGCAGTAATGGCACATCAGGCGGTGGTTTGCGGAGTGATAAGTGAGGTATACGGAACAGCGGGGACAGGACGGCACCGTACCGCACTCCCCGCATGTCACCATCCGGTTTGCGCCCCGCCGGTTGAGAAAGAGGATGCTCTGCTCCCCCGCGTCCAGATTCTCCTGTATTGCCTGCCGCAGCGGCACGCTCAGGGAGGTGCCGTTCCCCGCGCGCAGTTCCTGCCGCATATCCGCGAGCAGGACGGCGGGCAGCGCCTGCCGGTTAAACCGCGTCTTGAGCGTGAGCAGGCGGTAGTGCCCTTCCCGCGCCTGATACATGGTTTCGACCGACGGTGTGGCGGAGCCGAGCAGCAAAAGCCCCCCGCTCTGTGCACAGCGGTATTTTGCCACCTCCCGCGCGTGGTAGCGCGGGGTCTGCTCCGATTTATAGGCCGCCTCCTGCTCCTCATCGAGAATAATGAGCCCGAGGTTCTTGAGCGGCGCGAACACCGCCGAGCGGGTTCCGATGACCACCCGCGCTTTCCCGTCACGCGCGCGTTTCCACTCATCGTAGCGTTTTGCGCCGGCGAGGCTGCTGTGGAACACCGCAACTTCGCGCCCGAAATGGGCGATAAACAGCTGTAGCAGCTGCGGGGTCAGCGCAATTTCCGGCACCATGACAATGGCTGTCTTATTCTGCGCCAGGATATCTGCAATGAGCCGGATATATACCTGGGTTTTGCCGCTGCCTGTCACGCCATAGAGGAGCGCTGCGTTTGGCTTGTCCTCCGCCGCAAGCGCCGAGAGCGCGGAGAAGGCGGCCTCCTGTTCCGCATTGAGCATCGGCGGGGGGGCGGGCGACGCCGGGAGCGTAGTCACCGCACTGCGCAGAACCTCTTGCCGCGTGAGGGACAGAATCCCCTTTTTCGCCATCGCGCGCAGGGTCGCCGGTGTCGCGCCGGTAAAATAGCAGAGCTCCTTGGCCGATACCTTGCCGACCGCACACAAGGTCTTTATCACACTATACTGTAACGGCGCAGCACGGCGTTTCCGCTCGGCGATATGCATCGCCTCCTCCGGCGGAAGAACCAGGGATGCAAACTGCTCGGTCTTGTCCTGAATCTCGCGGTGCGTCCGCACCTCGCGCGTCAGGACACCTTTTTCCACCAGACGCTTCAGGGAGGTCGCAACCTCTCTCCCGGCGAAGGCATTGTGGATGGTCTTCTCCTCCGCCTCCCCGCCGCCTGCATACAACAGGTCTAGAATTTTGACCTCTTTCCCCGCGCGCCCGGCAGCGGCATA
>JAJBUC010000126.1:12320-18549 GCA_020860545.1 Oscillospiraceae bacterium
CGCCTGCTCTCTGTCGATTCCATCGGCAACACGGTAGCGCTCCTGAATCGAAAAGTGCAAGCCGGTCGGGAGCATGGCACGCGCCGCCTCATAGACGGTGCAAAAATATTGTTCCCGCATCCAGAGGGCGAGCTTTTGTGCCCCCTCATCCAGAACGGGGGTGTCATCCAGCACCGCGGCCACCGACTTGAGCCGTACCGGTTTTTCCGGCCCCTGCTCTGAGACGGCCAGCACCAGCCCTTCCGTACGCCGGTTTCCCGCGCCGAAGGGGACGAGCACCCGCATTCCCGCCTGTAGTACCGTCGCAAACGCGGCGGGTACCTGATAATCGTACGGCTTGTCAATGGCAAAGGTCGCGGCGCCCAGCGCCACTTTCGCAATCATGGACGTCCCCTTCCTCCCGCATGCCTTGCAAAACCGCTGATTTCATCCGCTTGCATACAGACAAAATCAGCGGTTTTCCATGCGTACTACTCCTCTTCCCGCGGCACGCAGACACCCTTCGCAACTTCCTCAATGGCAAGCGAGACGGGCTTGGCCTCGGCTGGATACAGCTCATCCTTCATCTCATTTGCAATCTGTCTTGCGCGGTGCGCGACCACATTCACAAGCATATAGCGGCTTGGGATCTGCTCCAGTAAATCATCCATCGGCGGATAGAGCATCATAATAATCAAACTCCTTCAATCATATTCAGTCTGTTTTTGGTCCGGCATGCCTCCGCGGTGAGAATCGCCTCAAGCTCAAGCGCTGCGGCGGACACCTTATCGTTCACTACAAGGTAGTCGTAGTGTGGAATCTCCCTGTACTCCTCCCGCGCGGTCTGCAGGCGGGACGCAATGACGTCATCCGTGTCTGAATCGCGGTTTTTCAGGCGGCGCGACAGTTCTTCAAAGGAAGGCGGGATAATAAAAATCAGTACGGCGTCCGGGCATCTCGCCTTCACTGCCGCCGCGCCCTTCACCTCAATATCGAGGAGCACATCAATGCCTGCCTCCAGCTTCTCGTTGATCACTTTCAGGGAGGTTCCGTAATAATTATTGACATATTCCGCGTATTCTAACAGCTCATTCTCTTTGATCATACCCTCAAAGCGTTCGCGCGTCACAAAGCAGTAATTCACGCCCTCCGCCTCGCCGGTACGCGGCGTGCGTGTGGTAAATGACACAGAAAAATGGATATCGTCGCGCACACTGAGCAGCTCCGCAATCACGGTGCTTTTCCCGACGCCGGAAGGGCCGGAGAGCACAATCAGCTGTCCCCGCTGTTTTTTCTTCACGTCTCCTCATCCTCCTCGGCACGCTCTGTTCCCTTACCGCTCAGGCGGCTTGCCACCGTCTCCGGCTGGAGGGCGGAGAGGATGATGTGGCTGCTGTCCATCATCAAAACAGCGCGGGTACGCCGCCCGTAGGTTGCGTCAATGAGGCTGCCGCTGTCGCGTGCCTCCTGCACCATACGCTTGATGGGGGCGGATTCCGGGCTGACAATCGCAATCACGCGGCCTGCCGAGACAATATTGCCAAATCCGATGTTGATCAGCTTCAAGAAATCGCCCTCCTACTCTATGTTTTGAATCTGCTCCCGCATTTTTTCAATTTCCGCCTTCATATCTACCACCAGGCGGGTTGTCTCAAGGTCGTTGCACTTCGAGCCGATGGTGTTGACCTCGCGGTTAAACTCCTGAATCAGGAAGTCGAGTTTCCGTCCCACCGCGCCGCCTGCCGACAAAAGCGTGCGCAATTGCGCAAGGTGGCTGTGCAGGCGTACCGTCTCTTCATCTGTCGCCGCTTTATCGGCAAAAACCGCCGCCTCTGTCACAATCCGGCTCTCGTCCATCTGCTCACGCTGTAATAGCTCTCGCAGCTTCGCCTCCAACCGCACACGATAATCCGCGACGATGCCGGGTGCGCGTGCCTCCACAAGCGCCAGCGTCCCCTCAAGCGTCTCCGCGCGCGAAAAAACGTCCTGCGCAAGCCGTGCCCCCTCCGCCGTACGCATCGCATCAAAATCCGTGAGCGCAGTCCGCAGGGCCGTCAGAATATGGGGCAGTATCTGCTGCGCATCGTCCTGCAGCGGCTCTACCTCAATCACATTCTGAAACCGCGTGAGAAGCGACAGAGTAATATCGTCCTGGAAGCCATAGATTTCGCGCAGCTCGGCGAGCGCGCGCATATAACGCTCCGCAAGCGGGCGGTTGACGGATACGGCTGCTACGCCGTCCCCGACGCCGCTCATGGTAACGGTAACCTCCACCTTGCCGCGTGAGACGCGGTTTTGCAGCTCTTTTTTTATGGTCTCCTCCGCATAGAGGTACAGCCGGGGCAGCTTGACCGCGCAGTCCAGATAGCGGTTGTTGACGGCGCGCACCTCCACAGTGACCGTGCGCCCCTCCGGCGTGGAATCTCCTCTGCCGTAGCCTGTCATGCTCTTGATCAAGGCAAGGCCTCCCCTGTTGTAATGCTATATTGTATCATATCACGCATGCCGATGCAACACTCGATCCACCCGAACGGCATAAAAAGTCATCAGTCTGGAAAAGCCGATATCGTAGATCAGAAAAGCCAGATTGCCGACAATAAGTAAAATTGGCAATGCATCCAGCCGTGTGGGGAGAAACGGCAGAAGGATCGTGCGCAGCGCAAACCAAAGCAGGAGCAGCATCGCATTAAAAAACGCAAACTTCAGCGGCCATGCCGCGATGGAAAGATGTCGCTCAAAGAGACTTTTCAGAATGGGATAGAGCCCGAAAAACAGAATAAACAGCAGCACGCAGCCCTTTTCCGGCACCAAAAGCAATCCCAGCAGGCTCACAACGACATAGCCGCAGAGCCCTGCAGCAAGGCCCACAGAAACCACAACGCACCCCACGAACACACCGGCGACCGCAACAAGCCCCGCCTGCGCCACCGGGAGAATCGCCGAAATATACAGCGTCAGAAGGGACAGCGCGGCAATGATGCCGGTCGCCGCCACCGGAAAGGCCTTTGAGCCCGCTGTCCGGCGCATCAGCCGCACCCTCCGCACAGGCAGTTGAGGCACAGGCAGGCGGAGCAGCACTCACAGGCACCCGCGCCCGTTCCTCCGTACCCGTAAGGCTGATAGGCGGAACCGCCGGACTGCATCATCATCAGCGCCTGCCGGTATTCCGCGTTGCCCGGGTCCATGGTGCAGGCGGTTTGATAATGCTGCATTGCCTCATCCAGCCAGCCCTTGCGGTACGCAATGGCTCCGGTTAAAAAGTGCCATTCGGCGTCCTGCGTTGATACAGTGCGCAAAAGCTGCTCCGCACGGGTCAGATCGCCAAAGTTGACCGCCTGCCGCACCTGGGCGTATATGGTGCCGCCCCCGCTATGCGTATATTGGTGCTGGCTTCTCTGCCCCCCTGCGCCGTAGGCCGCGCCGTGCCCGCCCCCGCCGGAAGCGCGCTGGCGGTTGATCGCCTCATACGCCTCATTGACTTCTTTCATCTTCTCCTCCGCCAGATCGGAGAGGGGATTATTCTGATAATTGTCCGGGTGATATTTACGTGCCAGCTCCCGGTACGCGCGCTTGATCTCGTCGTCGCTCGCGCCCGGGTCAACGCCAAGTACAGAATATGGATCGCTCATGTATGATATCTCCTAAATGTCTTTCCTTCCCGTCTGCGCTGTCCGGAGAAAACCGCATCCTCCATGGACGGCAGGCCGAGGTAAAGGATATTTTCCAGCAGCTCCTTCCAGCTTCCCATGTCGAGCAGCTGGAACGCGGAGACCGCAAGATTGCGGGAATGGCGCAAGGTCAGGCGGATTTCTTCCTCATGGCCCGCGCCGTCGTCTCCATAGCGCGCCAAAATCGGGTTATATGTGCCGCCTTTCTTATCCTCCTCCATATCATCCCACGCGTCGAGCAGATAAATCCAGCGGCCCACATGATATAAGAGCTGCTCCATGGCGCGGTCCCGCGCCGCATCGCCCGTAGGCGGGGCGGCGGCGCGCAGGATGGAGGCAAACGCATCCGCCGCGCGGTCAAAAGAGGGACAGCCCTCCTCTTCTAATATACGCAGTGCGGCGAGGGATGTTTCCGTCAGCGCGTCGAACGCAGGCACCGCACCCGCCGCTCTCCGGTATGCGGGGCGGAAGAGCAGCGTCAGCAGGCGCGCACCCTGCCGCTTCCAAAACGGGGCGTCCAGAACGGTATCCCGTAGCTTCCAGTAGGACAGGACGGTGCTCTCATCCGCCGCGCAGTCCATTCCCTCCGAAGTGGGAACACAGTTGCGCCGGGTACAGTAAAGCCGCGCGGGGCAGCGCCTTTTGACGAGCGCCGGCCGTTCGGTCTGGGGCGTGAGCAGCACGCTCAGAAAGACAAAATCGTAGTTGAGCAGCATGCGGCCCCAAAAGCCATGCCGCTTGCCGATGGTATGGCACAGGCCGCAATAGACGCCCTGATAGGCGTCGTTCTCCCACATCCTCAGCTCCGCGCGGCATGGCCTGACATATCCAAACATCTGCGCTATGTGTCCCGTTCGATTTGCAGGATACGAAACACAATACCCCGCCGCTTTTTTACCCGCCGGTCTAACACAATTGCGCAGATTGCACCGGCGGCAAACCCGATCACGCCGCACGCCGCGGATACCCCTCCTCCCGCCTCCAACGCGTACGCAATAAAGTAGCCCACGAAGAAGAGAACAAGCGGAATGAGATAGACGACCGCCGCCGCGCCGAGCACCGCGCGCGTCGTGGATTCCACCGAGACACTGTCCCCCACTGCGGCACGGACGGGGTTTTCCGCCGTCACCGTTACGGTTGGCATAACCGTAAGCTCCGCACAGCCGCCGCCGCACTTGGCGCAGTCATGCCCGCAGGCGGACTGCCGCTTGACGGAGATCTCCGCCCGTCCGTCGGATAGCACGCGTATGACCCTGGCTGTCTGTAACATGAGCACTGCCCCCTTCTGTCCGTATTACCGGCTGATTGTGACCACAATGGTATAATCGCCGACCACACCGACGTCACTCGTGCCGTCGAGGTATATCTTAACTGGAACCGTCTGATTGCCCGTCGTCCCCTCCATGCC
Organism: Oscillospiraceae bacterium; assembly: GCA_020860545.1. Taxonomy (GTDB): domain Bacteria; phylum Bacillota; class Clostridia; order Oscillospirales; family Oscillospiraceae; genus JAJQEJ01. The sequence goes on from JAJBUC010000126.1 coordinate 17,376, forward strand.
GGTTAGGTCCGCGACAATCCGCAGCTGAGACGGCACGATCTGTTCCACCGTTTCCGCCTTACCGCGAATGCTGACGGAGAGGGTCTGGGTCACGGACGACGCAGAATATCCGGTTGGAATATTGATAAACGTAATATTATCCACATCCAGAATGCGCGTGGTCAGGCCGTCAATGCTGACCGTCACGGTAGCCTCGCTTATACCGCTGACATTGGTAAGTTCTGATGAAAGCTCTATCCTTTTCGTCTGCGTGTCGGTGCCGATGACTTTGGCCAGATCAATGTCTCCGAGCGAAATGCTTGAAAGCGCCTCCACATCGTCCTCTTCGCCGCTGACCACAATGGTCTCCGGCTCAATGGTCACCACCACATCCTCCTCGGTCGCGCCGCCGCCGCTGATCAGATTGACGGTAAGCGGCACTTCTTTGATAATCCCGACCTGCAATGTGGTATAGACCGTGTCGGCATCCATCTCCAAATAGGTGGTGTCCACGCCGTCACCGTTCTGATCAACCAGCGTAAACGGTGTCTGCGCGGCATAGGTCTCGGCCAGGTCCTCCTGTGACAAGGTCACACGCGCGCAGTCAATCGAGTTGACAACGTCCTCCGGCCCGGAAACGGTGATGAACTTCGGGCTGAAGGTGAACTCCCCTTTTTGATAACCGTCCGCCACGCTGCCGTTGAAATTCCCGCGCACCTCGATCTCGCGGGTTGCCCGCTTGACTACCGTATAGGTAATGGTCTCCGGGCTGCGGCTGCGCACGGTAATCGGCTCGCTGGATACCGTGCGCGGAAAGGTCAGGGAATAGGAACTTACCGTTTTGACGCCTACCTCGGTGATATCCCCGACATTGATTGTGACGGAGACATTCTCACTTGTCAGCTCCGAAAAGACAGCGCGCTTTGCCTGCAGGCTGGCGTTGACGGTCTGATCGGCACCCTCGGTGATCATCAGTCCGCGGTCCTCCAGCGCATCTATTCCGTTATATACAACCGGAATATTACGCAGTGTATCAATCGTATCCGGATTTACCGTGTCCCCCACATACACCCAGAGCAGGATGGCAAAACAGAGCGAGAGGAGGATATATATTAATCGAGTACTTTTTTTCACTGCCACCGCTCTTTTCCCCCTTTCTCTGGCGGACCAAGTTGGAGACCTTGAACTTCTGCCC
>JAJBUC010000156.1:0-894 GCA_020860545.1 Oscillospiraceae bacterium
AGAGGGAATTGGGACGGCCTGAATATGAAAAAACAAGGGCGGATACCCGGCGTATTGCGTTGGATCTCTTTGGTCAGAAGGGATTCGAGGGTACCACCATGGATGAGATTGCCGTGGCATGCGGGGTATCGAAGGCGACGCTCTACCTCTACTGTGAGCGCAAGGAGGATCTGCTGGTTCAGGTACTTCAGGAGAGTTCCTTTAACACAAGCTCCCGCCGCGTCAGAGTCGACCCAAACAACAAGGATTGGGTTTCGGTTGTCAAGGAGATTGGCCGTAACTATCTGAAAATTGGTGACCAGCCAGAGCGCATTGCCCTGTTGCGCACCGTGATTAAGGAGTCGGGTAAATTTCCGGAGATTGGTACCCTCTATTACAAGCGTGGCTTTAAAACGGCCTGCGATGATGTGGTAAACTATCTGCGCGCCCTGCAGAACAATGGAAAAATCCAACTGCGGGACGTAGATTTGCCGATGGCTGTAGAGACCTATTTCGCCACCCTTCTATCCTATCTTCTGCTCAATAGGGTCATCTCCGGGATTGAGGAGACTTACGATCCTGAGCACTATCTCGACCTGACTACCGATCTGTTTTTGAGCGGACTGCGCCGATAAAGCGCCCCTACTTTTCTCCCACCACCGATGCCGATGCAAAAATCGCTCCTGTTTTGTGTGCTCATTTTGTTGCCTCTCATCATGAATCGTTTTATTCCTATAAGAGGATGTAGGAGAAAAACCATCAGTGGCTACGCCTTCGCGCAAGAAGAAATTCACCAAAAGCCTCATTTCTGCGGATTCTGGTGAATTTCTTCTTATGCTTTTGATTGTCGAAAAGGTCCTGCCATTTACTGCTGTAGCAATAGGCAGGACCTTGCTGATCATAAAGACATCTATA
>JAJBUC010000156.1:904-17940 GCA_020860545.1 Oscillospiraceae bacterium
GTCATCGATAAGTGAAAGCAATTGGTTCAGGAGCAGTTATGCATATCTGCTAAATCGGGATCTGGGCCAAGACGTCGATTATGGTCCAGCGCGTTCATTTCTTTCATCTCTTCATTTGTCAACTCGAAATCAAATACATCACAGTTTTCCGCCAGATATTTTGCATCTGCAGACTTAGGAATCGGTATAATTCCAGACTGTATATGCCAGCGAAGAATAACCTGGACGATGCTCTTATTATTTCGTTTTCCTATTGTCTCTGCCACTGGGTCTCGCAACATAACCTTTTTCCCTTGGTTGGTGTTTCTTAAAACCTCTAAAATTCCACCAATTGGGTCGTCGGAAGCATAGGTGCCAGGTTCCGGTTCTTCAATTGCGCCGATGGGACCGCCCAGTGGAAACCAGGCTACTGGGCGGATCCCGTTTTGAATGCAAAATTTCCGCAGTTCAGGCTGGGCAAAGTAAGGATTGCACTCAATCTCATTAATCATGGGTTTGACTTCACATGCATCAAATATGCGTTGCAGATGGGTTTCCTTGAAGTTTGAGACACCAATCGCCCGCACACGGCCATCCTTATAAAGTTTTTCAAGCGCGCGCCATGCTTCAGTATATTGGCCTTGGTCCGGGCATGGAAAATGAATCATGTACATATCGAAATACTCAACACCCATGGCTTTTCGGCTTTCTTCAAAGCGCGCCAAAGCGGCTTCATAATCATGAAAGCCGTTCGGTAGTTTTGTACTGATGAACAGTTCCTCTCGTGGTATATCGCTTGCCTTTAAAGCTGCTCCCACCTCTGCTTCATCACGGTAAAATGGGGCATTGTCAAAAAAACGATACCCCAATTGGAGTCCCAGCTCCACGGTACGTTCCAGAACCTGCATATTAGGAAAATCCGCACAACCAAAGCCCATTACAGGCATCTTGACGCCATTTTCCAATTCTAATGTAGGGAATACTTTGTTCATCGTCTGTATACCTCTCTCCATAATATTATTTACATAGAGTTACATAGGCTCCATGTATAAATATTAATAAGCAATATCTATGCCACTTCTCTCTACTATTCCCCATGTTTTTTTGCTCCTTACATTTTCCCCTCCTTTCTGTCCTGTTCGTATTGTGAAGTTAAATGAAAATTGAAAGCCTCTCAGACTTTGTGGTACAATGCTATCACCGCAAAAACCCATATATCCCAAAAATAGAGAGTTGTCTTCAACATGAAAAAAGCATAGCATTAAGCGTTATGGCAAAGACGCTGATGGAGACCAGAAGTATCGTTGCCGATGCTAACCACCAATTTGCCCCTGACCGCCCGATGGCGGGAGAGGGGCAAATTGGGCGACCGCGCCAGCAGTCATATCCGCCGTGCCCGGTTTGTGGAAATCCACTTTCCTGCACCATGATCATGATGTATTGCTACGCCTGAGCGTGCTATTTTATTATGTTTATCAAAGTAACCCTTATGACATGACAGAAATTAACATACATAGATGAAATTGAGAAAACCCTTGGGCGCATAGCGTCCCAAGGGTTTTGCTGTAGTGCAGGAAACAGAATTCCAATCTGTTATTCGTACCTGAACCGCACTATGGAGGCGTTTTGTTTATTTTAACGCAGCCCCATCTTGAAATGCATTTCCAACTTTTTCACCCACAATATGATAGGCAGCATTCATCGGATCAAAGGTGATCGGGCGCAGCCTTGACAAATCAATTTTACCTTCACTATTCAGAACCTTTTCATCTGCGCAAACATTGACAATCTCACCAACCAGACAGCTGCTGGCCTCGTCATAGCTTATCAGCTTGCATTCAAGTGCCATAGGCAGTTCTTCAATGACCGGAGCATCTACGAATCCACTTTTTGTCGTGTGAAATCCTGCTCGATCGAGTTTATCCGGTACGTCGTTTGCAGAGACGATACCGACGTAATCACATGCTGCCAGGTGCTCTACGTCTCCCATGCTGATGGTGAATGCACCACGTGCAAGAATATTTTTTACCGTCTTATGCCGTTCTCCCAAGGCCATTGAAATATGGGCTGGCCCGCAGATCCCACCCCAAGCTGCATTCATCGCATCGGGTGTTCCATTTTCATCATAGGAAGCGATAATAAGCACCGGCTGTGGATACACTAAGGGTTTTGCGCCAAGATTTTTTCTCATAACTGATTCCTCCAAGTCACTTTTCTGATAGATATCACGATTGTATGAATGCAACACGTCGTTTTACAGTATAGCATTCTTTCAAGCGATCTACTACATATTTTTCCTTCATAAGCAGATAGGAGAAGCATTGAAGAAAAGATGCAGCAAAGCAGACAGCATTCCAGTTGTTGTTTCAACCTGTCGGAGAGCGCATTGTGTTTGTAACCGTTGGAAACAATCAGGTGCGCCTGCGTTTTCTATAGTTATAGAGCGCGCTGAGGAAGATGACGAGCGCAACCGCAACGACGAGCAGCGCGACCAGTGCCGGATTTGTCCGTATGACGTCCGCCGCCGTCTGCACTTCCAATATTTCCGCAGACTTCGGAACCGGCTCCTCCTCCACTTCCTCCACTTCTTCCGGCTCGGCAGGCTCCTCCGGCTCTTCCACCGGAGTTTCCGACAGGTCCTGCGCCGCGTCTGCCACCTCCGGCACCGCTCCGCCCGACGCAATGGACGCCTCCGCCGCAACGGGCGCGATGATGCTCACTGTGGGCGTATCGGAGCTGGACTCCGACGTGCTCAGTGTCGGCGTCCCCGTGCTGGTGGTCTCCGTGCCGGTACCCTGGTCACCCGCGTCATCTGACGGCTCCCCGGTGCCGGGATCCAGTGCGCCGTCTGGATCGGTGCCGGTACCTCCCGGCGTGCCGTTCGGATCGGTGCCGTTACCCGGATTGCCCGCAATCGTGCCGCCCACCGCTTTCGCAGTTTTCGTTTCCTCTTCTTCCAGTTCCTCTTCTTCCTCTTCCTCCTCTTCTTCCACCGGACGATACACAATGGATACCGCCACCTGGTTGATGTCCGCGTCAAAGGTGAAGGGCTCAGCTGCTTCCAGCTCCGTAAATAGTCCTGTCTCTACACTCTCATATTTTACCGTAACCGTGCGCGTGTATTCATCCTCCGGATAGTTTTCATCCCACGGCGCGTCAATGCTCACATCGGCCCCATAGGGGAGATATACCTGCGGATAGGTGCTGCTTTCGCAATCGGTACTCAGGCGGGTTCTGCCGCCGTAGCCGCTAAAGTCGCCGTCCTCCCATGTGATTTCAATGACGCCGCCCTTATCGAGGAAAAACTCCAGGCCGTAAAACGCCGGTGTGCCGGGTACCGGCAGCCAGAGGGATTCGGATTCGGAGACACTGCCCATGGTCCACTCGTATGTGCTGCTGTTGAGCGCACTCGCGAGCTTGCCGCTCTGGAACGCGTCATCGCTTCTCCACAGGGAATCCTGCGTTTCTGTGCCGCTATCCTCCTCGTCTTCAGCCTGCCAGGTATCCCAGCCGCTGCCGCCGTAGTAGACATGCCTGGCACTGGAGTACTCCATACTCACGCCAATCCCGGCGCGTACGGCGGACGCATCCGTGTCATACCAGTAGCCGCTCTCCACTTGACCATAGGTCCCGTTTGTGCCGATCAGGCAGGCCGCGTCGCCGCTGTCCACCGTGAGTGTACCGATGACATAACAATTTTTCACCGAGGCGTCTGCCTGATAGGAGTCTCCCTCTGTTCCTGTGCCGATATTGACCCCCACAAGACCGCCGACGGTCACCGAGGCGTCGGTATCCTCCCCGTCCGCCAACGCATTGGCAATCTGAAGCTCCGCATTCTGACTGTAGCAGCCCTCCAGCACGCCGTAGTTGGCACCGGCCAGCGCGCCCACATACGCGCCATTGCGCAGGGTAATCCCACCGGTGAAAGTAGCACCGTTCACCGTGGGCTGGTAGGCAGAGTCCGCCACTTTGCCCACAAGTCCACCGACATATGTGCCGGACAGATTGCCCGTCACTTCACCCGCTTCATCACGCTTGTGCGATATCAATCCGCGATACGCGCCGCCGCTGATACTGCGGTACTGGTTTTCATCTGTACTTGCCGCGGTTTTCGCCAGTTCGCCCACCAGTCCACCTACCATCTCCGCGTCCGATGTGAGGGTGATGCCATTTTCACTGGTAGAATTTTTAATCCCGCCCGCACTATAGCCTGTCAGACCACCAATATGGCTGCCTCCAAGGGTCAGATCGCCGGTGTTCACGCAATCTTCCATGCCGCCGATGGTATAGCCCGCAATGCCGCCTGCGTATTTCACACCTCCAGTTACGGCGGAGGCAGCGGTAGCGGTAGTCATACTGATTTTGCCCTCGTTCTGACAAGCAAGCAGCATCGTGTCGGCGGAATCAATCCAGCCGGCGATACCGCCGATGTAGGTGGAGCCATCTCCTACTGTGAGATTTCCCTCGTTGACCACACTGTTGTCATCTCCACTGCCGTCCAGCGTCCCATCGACCATTTCGTTAGAACCTATGATACCGCCAATATAGCTGCTGTCTTTTCCCACAGTAATATCGCCGGTGTTGCACAATTCACCCTCGAAAATCAGTTTGTTTGCTTTTCCGACGATTCCACCGGCGTAGTTCAGGCCGTCTTCCCCTGCGCTGGCAATCTCAGCGTGGTTTACGCAATTTTTGATCGTGGCGGTGGCATCGTAAAGTACAAACTGTCTTCCTACAATACCGCCTATGGCAGCATTTCCTTCCACTCTGTTCTGCGCGTACGCGTCATTTTCATCCAACGCTTCCTGTGAATACCCGTTCGTGCAATTCGTTATAGTAGCGATGTTGATATAACCCACAATTCCGCCTATATCGCCAACTGTTGCGGTCAGGCGTGTTCCACATATATTACCGTAATTCGAGCAGGAATCTATGCTGCCACTGCATGTTCCGGCTATGCCGCCAAGGTGGACTGTTCCAGCTATATTCGTATAATTTTCACAGTTCTGAATGAGACCGCTACCGGAGTACACCACGCCGCCGGAGTAATTCGCATTGATCAAATCACCGTATGTTTTGCAGTCCAAAATTTTACCATCATCGCCATTATCGTAGGCTATTCCCCCATAATAATGCATCATACCCGCATCTGACGTCTGCTTCACGGTTGTCGTACAGTCCGTTATGATTCCATAATTATTTACAACCAATCCGCCGACCTTATAAATAGAATAAGTGCTAATGCTCTCACTGTACTCGGTGTTTAATGTAAGCAACGATGTGCAATTACTGATTGTCCCATAATTCGTATTTACAATGGGAGCGTGCGAGGCATCAATCGCGTCGGCAGCTCCGACGATAGTAAAATCCATGTGCAGATTTTCAATCACAGAATCTTTGCCCGTCGCTCCAAACAGTTCGCCCGCCCCAGTGTCTGCAGTAACTTCATGTGTTATGGTATAGCCATTGCCATTAAAAATCCCATTAAATGGGCTTATATAGGTCCAGCTGTCGGGAAGCGTAATGTCATCCATAAGAAGAAAACAACTATCATTGAATCTCTCACCGTCCTCTGAAAGCCATTTCATCGCCTGCAGGTCAAACTCGTTATAGATTTCATATGGCTCCTCTTCCGTGCCGTTCAATATGGGTGAGCCTTTCTCCCACCATGCATAGAGGGTAAGCCCCTCCTCCGTATAGTCCAGCGGCACAATATCTTCATCAAACACCCATGGTTCCATTTCCGCATCGTCTGACTGCGGCGTTGCCGACCAGCCCAGCAGCTGATATGTTCTGTATACGACCGACCTTCCACCGCCGGTCATCATTACCTCATAGAGGAGTACACCCTCGTCAGTGACAAAATAATCCCAGCTGTCCCATTGAGTTCCGGTTCCCGGCTCATCAATCAGCGCACCGCGCCCAACCAACTGCTCTGTCGGCGCGTTCAGGTTGACATCCGCCGGCGCAAAGTCTCCCAGCTTAAACGTAACCGTCACTTTCGCAAGCCCGGTCCAGCCCGCGTAAAGAATCATGTTGTCCTCCAGAATCAGCGCGTCCTCGCTGAAGTAGGAAGCCCTCTCAATCGTCTCATCAATGATCGGCGCTGTGTACCAGCCGACAAAGCTGTATTTCTCATCACTGTTTTCAGGCTGAGGAACAGCGCCGTCAAAATAAACATTCAGTGTGGTCCCCACCGGGATATTCGACAGGGTGAGTGATACGATCTCGCTGCCCTCTGTATTATATACAGGCGTAACTCCGGCTGTGGTTGGCTCTTCAAAATAGCCCCCCATGCCGTTCATACTGGCGCTGAACTGCGTGTCCGCCGACACGCTTGGTACAAGTGCAAACTGGGCGCTTATATCAATATCGTAAGCAGGCATTTCAAACGCAGTCTCCGTCCCGCCGCTATAGGTGTATGTGGGATAGCTATACTTCAAGGCACTTCCCCATACCACCAGCTGCTGGAGAACATTACCATCCGCCGCCGCAAAGGAGAGGGGGAGGTCTTCTCCAGCGCGGTAATATCCCGTGGCACCCGCGCTTTCAGAAACACCAGCGGCAGTCTGCAGAGTGGCAACGTCCATGATTCCCGCGCCGGTCACGGCTACCGTTACCTTGTAAACCGGTCGTAACGTCTCGGTCGCAAAGACGAGAGATGCGTCTTCCCCCTGACTCCACACTCCTTTTCGCACGCCATCCGCGAAATCCAGCAGATATGCAACTCTACCGCTTGCCAAGTCCTCCATGCTTACCACTGTTGCATGTGCATTTTTCTGGTCTACACTCGCGCTGTCGGCAATTGGGGTTTCGCCGTCTTCCAAAAACAGGCGTTCTTCCAAAAACAGACAGCTTACCGCGCTGACATTCGCAAGGTTTGCGCTTGTCCCCGACGCAATGCCCCCCACGATATACCCGCTGGCAATCGTTCCTCCGCTATAGCAATTGCTTACCGTGCCCGCCCCGGACATGTATACAATGCCGGCCGCATACTTCGTTGTTGAGGTTCCCCCGGTTGTGGTGATATCCCCGAGGTTGTAACAGTCAGTCACCGTACCGGTGCTGGCAATGTATCCGGAAATCCCCCCTACATAGCTCGATATATGGTGAATCTCTCCGGCATTGCCGCACTGTATAATATCAACATAACTCGCACAGCGTCCCACAATACCGCCGATGTAGCCGGTGTTTGCCGCCATCTCTTCCACCGAATAAATGCCGCCGGTGTTGTAGCAATCCGTAATACTGGCCCGCCGAGAGGATGTCCCTGCATCGGCACAACCTATCACCCCACCACAGTAATTCGCAGCGGTTACATCGCCTGTGTTATAGCAGTTGGATATGCCACAATAGCTGCCCAACTGCCCAACCAAACCACCATAGTAGCTGGCTGCTGTGTCCCTGCCCACCACATTTCCTTCGTTATAACTGTCAGCGACCGTGCAATAGCTACCTGCATTGCCAATCAGACCTCCAACGTAGTTACCTGTGGCGGTGACCTCCGCTATGTTTTCGCAATCTGCCCACTCAGGGTAGATACCCGTGTAGCCAACCAAGCCCCCGACACGATCTACGCCGGTAACCGTTGCCGTGTTTTCAGTGCCTGTCATCATAAGGTAGGTACCCACACCGCCGATGATTCCGCCCACATACGATGAAGTGGCGCTCACCACACCATCGTTCCTACAGCCACTGAAAGTAATATAATTCCCGCCGCCCCCCGCGACACCGCCGGCATACCCTTTTCCGGTGACGGTCACACTGCTGGTGACGTTCTCTATTACAATATTGCTATCGGCGGTGCCGGAGGCGATATAACCCACCACGCCCGCGGTGTAATTGCCGCCCGCAACCGTTCCGGAAACCGTCAGATTTTTTATGTACCCGCCATCAAGATAGCCGAATAGCCCCTGATAATCCTGAATGGTATTGTCTATTTTCAGTCCGGAAATGCTGTTCCCGGCGCCTTCAAAGCTCCCCTTAAACGGCGTTTCCTTTGCGCCGATGGGAACCGTCCAGAGCAGGTCCTCTTCCAGTTCAATGTTATCCCACAGCGTGATGACAACGCCCTCAAAATCATCGGATAATGGCGCTCCATCGGCGATGGCGCTCCCCTCCACAATGTACGCCAGACCAAACAGGTCTTCTGCTGTGTAGATCGTATACTCGCCAAAGTCTCTGCCCTCCAAATACCAATCATACGTCGCGTAATTCTGCTGCCATACCGCCCGAAGGGTGATATCACTGTAAATTTTTTCAGTTGCGATGTTAAACTGCGCTGTAGAAGCCGTCCCGTCCTCCAGAATCTTGTACCAGACGACCAATTTATAACCCTCACGGCTCTGTATCTCCACGGTCGCTATCAAGCCCCCGTATTCCACCTGACAGTCGGCTGTCACGGGGGTTCCGTCTTCATCCGCATAGGCGAGGTCAAAAGTAACGGTATACTTTCGATACGCCCAATTGGCGGTGAGCGTGTCGCCGGCGCGCAGCTCGCTCGTCTCTGTCATACTATCACCATCGGCGTTAGCCCAGCCGCCGAAGCTGAAAACGGTCGCTTTCACACCGGGCAGCGGCAGTTCCTCCTGTAGCAAAGCCTCCGCATCCTCCACCGGCACCTTGACCTGCGTGTCCGGCTCGCTGTACAAAATACCGTATTTGCTGCCCATGCTGTAAAACAGGCTTTCTTTATAGTTGAGCGTCACGTAATCATCGCCCAGTACACCTTCATCCAGCCACGTGAGCGTCGGGTAGCCATCCTCCACCGCCTTATACGCATAACCAAGGCTGCCCTTTGCAAGGAAATCAGGCGAAGTGAGGTCGCTCCCGCTGACCGCCGCAGGCGCGCCGAGCGTCATTTCTGTGCTCTCATCGTCCAGATAATATACATAATAGCAATAGGTTGTCTGGACGATCGCGGTATCCGCAGCCTGCGCTGTTTTTGTCCCTCCTTCGAGCTGGTATACCGTTCCCGTGTTATAACAGTTGATCCACGGATATGTGGCGGACATCGCCTTGCTTGCGCCCATCAGTCCTTTTGCATAGGTAATATTCACAGCGGATATATCGCCTGTGTTATAGCAGCCAGCCATTTTGCTGTTTGCGGATGTGCCACCGCCGCTGATACCACCCACATAAGCGCTTGCCGAACTGGAACCGTGCGCGGTAATATTACCGGTATTCGCGCAGTAATAGAGCGTCTGGCTCGTTGCAAAATTCCCGCTGATTCCCCCCACATAATATACTCCGGATGTTGCACTGCCAGTGTATTCTGCCGAAATCTCGCCGTCGTTAAATGCCCTTGTTATGACAAGCCCGGTTATGCTATAGGCCGTGATGCCTCCAACATGTAATGCCGCTGTACTCGCAGCCGTAGCCGTAATATCTCCGACATTCACCGCATCGGTAATTGATGTCGTGCTCGCGTTGTTGTATCCCAGCACCCCGGCAATATGAAGCCCAGCCGTAAGCGTAGATTCCCCCTGTATTTTCGCCTCGTTTCGTACGCTTTGTATCGCACCCGCGCCGCTCTCTGCATACCCCGCGATACCTCCGATGTAGTGCGTATAGGTCGAGCTTGGTACGGTAATGGTCCCCGCAGCGCTGTTGACCGCGCCCATGATGGTACCGCCGCTGCCGACGCTACCGGCGATTCCTCCCGTGTATTTTATCCCGTCTCTATCCGTAGTACCTTCTTCAGTTGCAACCGCGCCCTGATTCTCCACGTTCTCCAGACTGCCTTCTGTTCTCCCCGCGATACCGCCCATGTGCTTCTTAACGCTATAGGTACTGGCCGCATTTTCAAGCAATATCGCACCCGTATTCACAGAATCCTCAATCGTGCCGACGCTGCAGCCCGCCACGCCCCCTATGTAGGTGTCCCCGCCGTCCACTGCCGTGACCGCGCCGGTATTCTTTGCGCTGCTGATGGTACCGGTTTGATAGGCTGCGATACCGCCGACATAAATCGTCGTGGCAGCGGATGCTGCGGATACCGTAACTGCAACTTCGGACGTCACGTTTTTAATGGTCCCCTGGTTATATCCCACCACGCCCGCGCTGTGCCCGCTGGTCGTCTGCACGCGCCCGGTAACGGTCACATTACTGATGACAGCCTCCGCCGAGGTGTAGCCAAACAGCGCGGTATAGCCGTCCCAACCGGTGGCGTACAGATTGGCTATTGTTTTCTCATTCCCGTCAAAATATCCAACAAACGGAAAATCCGCGCTCCCAATCGGCGTCCATACAACCATGTTTTCACCGTTCAGGTCAATATCCTGCATCAATTTAAAATACTGTCCGCTGTAATCCACACCCGCGTTGGTCTGCCTGGATAGATACATGAGCTGCCCCGCCGAGGTGATTTCCCAGGGATTGTCCTCTGTTCCATCCCCATTGGAAAAGGCCTCGGGCGTTCCGGCCCATGCCTCCCCCTCCCCCGAACTGACATCAACTGCAAGCAGATTCGACTCAGTAGTAACTACATTCTGCCCATATGTATTCTTGACAACAACATAGTAATACTTTGTTCCGGCGCTAGCCGCGGTAAACGCATAGCTGCTCCCGTCGGCATCGGGAATCTCCGTCATGTACGATTTCAGGGGCAGCACGCCTTCATACCACTGATAGGACAGCGCAGGTTCTACCGCGCCGTCTGTGGTGATGTCCGCGGTGAGCACAACGTACGCCCCGATGCTTGCCGTCCCGTTGGCATCAGTGAGCGGCTCCCCCTCCGCTTCGGCGGCCTGCATTCTGATTGTAACCCCCACGGCTTCCGCCGCCTGCGGTACGTCTCCAACCGGAAGGAGGATATTCCCTTCCTCAATCCAGTATTTCCCCGCTTTATCCGCGTTGACCGCAGCCCATGTGTTCAAGGCGTATAAAAGCGCGGTTTCCCCCGCCTCATACGTGTCCTTCCAATACGCAAGCGCGGTGCCGTTGCTCGGAGTCAGCGCTCCCGTCGGGTCTGTGAACGTTCCCAGACTGTCCATCGACGCGCTACTGGATACGTAGTAAATCGCGGACAATCCGCTTCCGGCCGCACCATAGCAATATTGAACGCTTGACGCGTTGTTATAGCCGGCTACAGCCCCCGTATAGCTTGCAGGCATGTCGCCAAAATTGCAGCAGTTTTCCATCATGCTGCCGGTGGTAAGATAGCCGGCAATGCCCCCGTAGTACCTGGAACTTGATGTAGAGGTGGATGTGATAGAACCCCCATTTGCGGCATTTCTGATGGTTGCGGCAACGCCGTAACCGATCACGCCTCCGATATAAACATACGTTCCAGCCGGCGAATGTGAGATGTCCGCCAGATTGTACGAGTTGTAAATATCTGTATAAGTCGCATATCCTACCAACCCACCAATATTCTGATAGTTTGCATTCTGCTGTACAGTTTTCTCGACCGTCAGCCATCCATCTGTCACCTTACAGTCCACAAGCGAGCTGACAGCATCGGCGCTTCCATCGCTGTACCCAACCAAGCCCCCCAAGTATCTGTTTTGAGCAACGCCCATTGTTATGGTGAGCTTCACCTCTGACGTAACAGCCCTGATTTCCGTGCTGTTTACATAGCCCGCCAATGCGCCGACGCCAGTGTTAGACCGTAGTGCAGCTACCACCGTGAAATTTCCCGACAGCGTCAGATTCTCAATCACCGCCCCATCGGTATACCCAAACAGCCCCACACCCATGTAGTTTCCTGAGGGGGTGTAGGTGATTGTAGCGTCCTCCACCCCGTACTGAATGGTATATCCAGCCCCATCGAAACTGCCGGAAAAGGGCTTTCTGCTTGCTTCCTTCTCCGCATAGGCACCAATCGGTGTCCAGCTGCCCGCGATGATAATATCATCTCCCAGCGTAACGTTCTGCCCTTCAAACGTGTTTCCGTTGTTGACTAGCGCCGCCAGTTCATTGAGCTGTTCGACACTCGAAATGGTAAAGTCCCCGTTTTCCAGTCCAGCGCTATACCACTCTGGAAGGGACTCTTCTTCCGTCCCCTCTTCCACCTCGCCATCAACCGCCTGAATCAGGTCATCACGATACAACAGATTTAAGCCCTTCTCGTCGGTTTCCTCCGGCTCCTCTGACGCCTCCGGTTCCTCCGATTCCTCCGATTCCTCCGATTCCTCCGAGGCTTCCGGCTCCTCCGATTCCTCCAGCTCCTCCGATTCCTCGGACTCCTCCGATTCCTCCGGCTCCTCTACTTCCTCCAGTTCCTCAAAGTCTTCCGATTCCTCTGATTCCGGGGAGGCTACATAGTCCACAGAATTGTCGCCTCCGGCGTCTTCCTCCAGCGCCAGCGCGATCGGCGCGGCCAGGCTCATGAACAGTGCGCAGATTAACAGCACACTGATCACCACACCTGCGGTCTTTTCCATGGATCTCCCAAAACTGCTTTGCTTTCTCATATTCTTATCCTCCGTTCTAAATATATCTCTCATTTACTGTTCCCTTTTCCCTTTCCGCACGCGTGAGAAGGCACCGATGGCGATCACAACCGCGATGATTCCCAGCAAAATAGCGATCACAGCCGGGTTTTGGCGAACGGCCTGCTGGAAAACCTCGTAGACGACCGGTTCCTCCGCCTCCTGTGGCGCATCCTCTGTGGTCACCTCCTGTGGTTCTGCTTCTTCAGAATGTTCTGCGTCATCCGGCACCGGCGGCTGCCACCAAGCCTGCGCCTGCTGCTCCAGCGCTGCGCCGGGCGCGCCTTCCGGAGTTATCTCCGCGTCGCCGGGCAGTCCGGTGATGATCCCCTCTGCACCGGGTTCGGCGGCCGCGGCGTAGCCCGCGCTCGATGTGGCGATATAATAGGTGTCCTGTCCATTCAATCCGGCACCGTAAAACTGGGCGATTTTCTTGCCCGCCTGGAGCATTTTGTCCACCACGGGGTAGAGGTCATAGTCCACGGGCGAATCTGCGTCACTATTGAGTACACTGTAATATGTCTGAAAGGCGTCCCCGGTAAAGTGAAAGGTCACATCATCCTCAAACGCGTTTAACTCCATACGGTCGAGTGTTGCGGGCAGGTAGACGTCGGTCAGGCCCGTATCGGTGAAGGCGGTGTAGTCAATGATGCGCAGGCCCTCTTTGAACGAGATGTCCGTGAGGTTCTCCGCCCCGTAAAACGCACCGATTCCGATGGTGTCGATCTCAGTTTGGGATAGATCCGCCGCCGTCAGGCCCGTATGGGAAAAGGCACTGGTTTCAATCACCTTCAGCGCGCTGGGAAAGCGAATTTGCGTCAACGCGGTACAGTTTCGAAAGGCGTTCACGCCAATTGTCGTCACCGTGTCAGGCAGGGTGATATCCTGCAATTGGCTCATATCGGAAAACGCGCCGCTTCCAATCCCCGTCACGACAACCCCCCTGAGGTCCGCCGGAACGGAGAGGCTGGCTGCCGACTTGTCCGCCACACCTGTCACGGTTGCCGTCTGCATGAGCGCATACGATTTCGGGTCATATTCAATTTCATAGCTCCAGCCACCGTAATCCACCGTGTACGCGCTCACCGACCAGGAGTATTGACTGTCCAAATCATACGCATTCTTTTTGAGGGAAAACTGCATCCCCTCCGGCACAAGCTTTCGCGCTGAGTTTAAGTACAGGCACCACTCGGTGTACCGGTCGGCGTAGGAGCCGGGGGAGCAGATAATCCGTACATGCCCCATATTGCTGTCCAAAAAGGCATTGAGGTCAATGGCCGTCACGCTGTCCGGAAGGGTCACGTCCATAAGCGCACCGCACCCGCCGAATGCCATCCGCTCAATTTCTCTGGTTCCTTCGCCCACCACCACCGTGGTCAGCGCGGTACAGCCCAGGCAGAGACCGGCGGGGATGGTGTCCACACCCGGCAACTGGAGAGCGGTCAGGTTCGTACAGCCCTTCAGCGCCCGAGCCTCGATGGTGGTGACCGCGTCGTGGAAGGTGATCTGCGCAAGCGCGCTGTTTTCAAAAGCGGACTGGCCAATCTCCGTAATCTGCTCCGGTACGACATAGCTTGTCAGCACCGTATTGTTCATAAACAGTCCTTCGGGCAGGATATGCCAAGTCTCCGGCAGCACAATCTCCTCCAGATAGATGTTTCCCGCAAGCGCATACTCGCCCACCTGTCCCTGCAGCAGTCCGTCCGGAATCTCCAGGCTTGTCATGCCGGTATTGCGCAGCGCGCTCTGCCCGATGCACAGCAGTGTATCGGGCAAAACCAACTCCAGCGGCCCGCTGCAATCACAGAGAAAGTAGTCCGGCAGGCCCGTCCAGCCGGACGGGATGTTGATCTGCTCCAGCAAGGCGCATCCGGAAAACGGGCTGGTATCATATGGGTATTGGGAGCGGCTGTTTTTGACCCATTGCGCCATGGCGCTGTAGCTCAGTCCAAAGCTGCTCTCAGGCAGCGCATCCGCCAGCGTGACGGTCACCAGCCCCGCGTTTTGGAAGCTCTCTGCGTCAATCTGCTCCAGGGACGCAGGCAGAGATATGGATTGCAGCGCGCCGCAATCCCGGAAGGCCCACATCTGAATATGACGCACTCCTTCCGGCAGCGCCGCCTCGCGCAGTGCCGTGCAGCCGTCAAACGCACCGGCTCCAATCACCTGCAGGCCGCTGGGGAATGTGATGCGTTGGAGTGCCGTGCAGCCAGCAAAGGCCGAGCCGGGAATGGTCGTCACCGCCGGGCCAAGCTCCACACTCGTGAGCGCGGGACAATCGGAAAAGAGTCCCGAGGCAAGCCCGCTGTCGCCCTGAACCGTCACCCGCTCTAAATCTGCGCAGCCGGAAAACGAGCCGCCGGCAATCGATTTCACCGACGCCGGAATTACTACTTCCCGCAGTCCCGCACCGGTAAAAGCGCCCATAATGGAATCGCCGATCTGCTCCACCTGCTCAGGCATCGTGACCGTACGCAGGGAGACACAGCCGTTAAAGCCGGATAGCAGGGTCATGCTTTCAGGAAAGACCACCTGCGCCAGTGCGGTAC
Organism: Oscillospiraceae bacterium; assembly: GCA_020860545.1. Classification (GTDB taxonomy): domain Bacteria; phylum Bacillota; class Clostridia; order Oscillospirales; family Oscillospiraceae; genus JAJQEJ01. The sequence continues at coordinate 15,867 of JAJBUC010000156.1, forward strand.
AGCCGCCAAACGCGGAGCCCTGAATGCTGTCCACACTCTCCGGTATGACCACCTGCGTCAGTGCGGTACACCCTTCAAACGCGGAATAGGCGATCTGTGTGATGCCCTCCTCAATCACCAGGCGTTCGAGTGTCGCGCAGTCTTTAAACATGGCGTTCGGGACACTCTGCATACCTCCGGGAATGACCACCTCGACCACCTGGCAGCTCTCCAGCGCATTGGTCCCCCAATGCGTCGGTATATCGGGAAGCTGAATCGCGGCAATTTGGTTGCCGCTAAACGCACTGTTTCCCACCCACGTGAGCGTGTCCGGCAGGCTCAGCGCGGTCAGTCCACAGCCGGAAAAGGCATACTGCCCAATCCGCGTCACGCCCGCCGGAACAGGCATGGCGGTATTGAGCGGACACTCAAAGAATGCCGCATCCCCGATTGTGGTAATTCCCTGCGGAATATTCACGTCAGAAAGCGCGGTGCATTTTCTGAACAGACCGCCTGAAATTTCACCCAGTCCATCGGGCAGCACCGCGCGCGTCAGCGCAGTACATTCAGAAAACGCATAGGTCCCGATCTCGGTTACACCCTCCGGCAGGGAGACCGACGTCAGGCCGGTACAGCTATGAAAGCAATTTGCCCCCAGCTGCCGCAGCGTGTCAGGAAAATCCACCGTGGTCAGCGCGCTGCAGGAATAGAACGCGGACGAACCAATCACTTCAATGCCGCTCAGGTTGATATCCTGTAATGCGCTGCAGCGATAGAACATCTTATCCGGGATCTTCATCCAACCATCGGGGATATGGACCTGCGTAAGCTTTCGGCAGTCATAAAAAAGGCTATCCGCCCCTTCGGCGTTCAGGCTTTCCGGCAGAGCGGCGGATTCCAGCGCGCCACACGCGTAAAACACGCCGGAGCCGACGCGCTCCAGCCCATCCGGCAATGTCATATTCGTCAGGCTGCTGCAACCGCGAAATGCTTCCTGCCCAAGGGAGCGCAGGCCGGTCGAAAAACTGACCGTCTCCAGCACTGTGCAGTCCTGAAAGGTGCTGTTTCCTATGTCTGACAGGGTGGAGGGGAAGGCAACCGTGCGAAGCCCGGTACAGTCTTGAAACACACCGTTTCCCAGGGTTGTAAGCCCCTCTGGAAGCGGCATATCCACCAAGCCGGTACAGCCCTGAAACGCGTAATCGCCGATGGTCTCCGGCCCCTGCGTAAACTGCAGCGTACTGAGCCCGGTACAGCCGGCAAAGGTATAGGGCTCTATCCGTGAGATCGCTGGCAATGTCACCTCGGTGAGCGAAAGGCAACCTTCAAACGCGTGCTCCCCGAGCGTCGTCACCGTCTGAAATGTAATTTCCTCCAGTCCGGAGCAGTAGGCAAACGCACGGGCATCCACCACAACATCCTCCCCTGCAATGGTCAGTGTCTGTAAGCCGGTGCAGGCCGTAAACGCGTTTGCGCCAATTTTCGTCACACTTTTCGGCAGATACAGCTCCGTCAGCCCCGAACAGTACAGAAAGGCAAACTCGTTAATAGCGGTCACCTTTTGCCCATTGAGTTTAGCGGGCAGATACATCTCCCCCTGTGCCGCGACGCTACAGCTCATAATGATGATACCGCCGCTTCCGTCATCGCTATAGGTAAGCAGGCCGGCCGCGTCGCTGTATGTCCCCTCCTTCTTATTGGCGATATCCCATTCATGTGATACCCCCTCATGGAGCTCATAGGTTACGCCGTTTTCTGTAAAGATCTCTGCGTATACCGATTGCGTCAGCAACCCTGTCAGCACTGCCAAAGCGGGAAAAAGCAGCAAAATGCCTTCCCACTGCCACATCCCATTACGTCGTCTTTTGCTCACTAAAAATTCCCCCCAAACTTTTTTTGACCCATTCCTTTTGAAAAAAATAGAAGCCAATGTCGAAAAGACATTCGCTTCCCACTGTGCCGGTACTCCAAACCTAACCGGCAAAATGTGCGCCGTCATCCTTCTCAAGCGTGAATGCCGGAAAGTGTGCTTGTCCGACTCTGTGAGTGGCTCCACTCCGGCCCGTGAACGATTTACCTGTCGTATCTTTAGGTT
>JAJBUC010000138.1 GCA_020860545.1 Oscillospiraceae bacterium
GTCTGAGACTCGTCAACAGGTGCCTCGGACGCCTCATCCGGGAACTCTGTGTTGACGGGGGGCAGGGACTCTTCGGGAAGCTGGGACTCCACAACGGGTGTCTCGGAAGGTGCCACTGATTCCGGTGTTTCAGTAGAGCTGCTGCAGCCAGCGAGCATAATGGCTGCGCCTGCAATGACGCCAAGAGCAATCAGAGATTTCTTTTTCATTTTGTATTTCCTCCATGCATTCAAATAGAAATTAGGATCGTAGCATAGTGTAACATAATAACTTTACAATTTCAATAGGAGAATTTTACAATTGGCGACATCTGCATAAAGAAGCAAAAATTTTTTGACAATTTTCGGTGCCATGCACAGTTTTAATGATGGCGAAAAAAACCGCCGCGCCTATGTATCTCAGATACGGCGCGGCGATCCTTTTTACTTCTACTTCTTATGCCTGCTTAATGGCACCGGTGGGACACGCATCCGCGCAGCTTCCACATTCGATACAGGTCTCGGGGTTAATCTCGAAATACTCGGAACCCTGCGAGATTGCAGAAACAGGGCAGGTGCCTTCGCAGGAGCCGCAGCAGATGCAGTCGCTGTTAATGGAAAACGCCATAGGAACACCCCCAATCGTTTGTTAGATACATTATATCACTTCTTTTTTTAAAAGCAATGCTAAATTTCGTCCAATCAGGGTATATTTCTATGGAGCGGGAAAAATATAGCATAACATATATTTGCGGCAAAGGAGGAAACACCAGTTTATGGATAACAAGAACAGGCCGTTTCAGTGGGAGGTCTCCGGCAGTCTGACGCCCGCACTTGACGGCGCGCCGCACAGTAAGCTGCACACCAACAGAACCAATCAAAAGAAGGGACGAATGCATCATGAAGCCCCGGCAGGGAAAGAAAAAAATAAGGTTCCCCTTCTGGACGAACATCAGGAGAGGTGATCGCTTGAATGAGACAAAGTTTACCGAGCGGGCGCAGTCTGCCCTGCGTATGGCGCAGGAGGCCGCCGTCGAAATGGGCCACGGATACGTTGGCAGTGAGCACCTCCTGCTTGGGCTGTGCCGCGAGGGCAAGGGTGTCGCGGCAACCGTACTGCGCAGCGCGGGGCTTGACGAGGCGGAGCTGTCCGCCGCCATCACCCGCGCCGTCGGCACCGGGACACCTGGCCGCCCCACACAGGGGCTGACGCCGCGGTGCAAAAAAATCATAGAAGCCGCCCTCAGTGAGGCGAGCCGACAGGGCAACCGCTACGTCGGCACCGAGCACCTGCTTATGGCGCTGCTGCAGGAGCGCGACGGCGTCGCGGCACGTGTGCTCTCCGACACCGGCAAGGATGCGCGCAGGCTCTACCACGACGTGCTGTCGGCCAGCAGCACATCCTTTTCCTTCCGCGCCGGCACGGCGGAGACGGAGCGCACGCGCACGGAAAAGGAACATAAGGGCGATAAAAAACTCCTGGAGCAGTACACCCGCAGCCTTACAAACCTCGCCGCCGCCGGTATGCTCGACCCGGTTATCGGGCGGGAGAAGGAGATTTCCCGTGTCGTACAGATTCTCGTCCGGCGGCAGAAAAACAACCCTGCCCTCATCGGCGAACCGGGCGTTGGAAAAACCGCCATCGCCGAGGGCCTTGCCCAGCGCATCATCAGCGGCCAGGTCCCCGAGGATCTGCAAAATAAGCACCTTCTGAGTCTGGACCTCTCCTCCATGGTGGCAGGAACGAAATACCGCGGTGAATTTGAGGAGCGTATTAAAACGCTTCTGGCCGAGGTACATCGGGCAGGAAATATCATCCTGTTTATTGACGAGCTGCATACCATTGTCGGCGCGGGTAGCGCCGAGGGGGCAATCGACGCGGCGAACATTATTAAGCCCGCGCTCGGGCGCGGTGAGATTCAGGTGATCGGCGCGACAACGACGGAGGAATACCGCCGCTATATTGAGCAGGACGCGGCGCTTGAGCGCCGGTTCCAATCGGTACTCGTGGATGAGCCGGAGCGCGAGACGGCGCTTTCCATCTTGCGCGGGCTGCGCAGGCGCTATGAAAAGCACCACCGCCTGCGCATTACAGACGAGGCCCTCACCGCCGCCGTGGAGCTTTCTGCCCGGTATATCACCGAGCGCCGCCTGCCCGACAAAGCCATTGATCTCGTGGACGAGGCAGCCTCCCGCGTTCGTATCCGGCACCTCACCCTCCCGCCCGACCTGCACGAGCTTGAGGAGCGGGTGGAACGCGCACGGCAGGAGAAGGAGCACGCCATCCGCGGGCAGGATTTTGAAAAGGCCGCCATGCTGCGCGACGCGGAAGGGGACTTTCGCCGGGAACTTGCACAGCGCCGTTCGGCGCTGGAAAACGGGCAAACGCAGAGCTGCGTCACAGCGGAGGACATCGCAAGTGTCGTGTCGGTATGGACGGGGATCCCTGTCACCACCCTCACCACCGAGGAGTCGGAGCGCCTGCTCCACCTTGAGGAGACGCTGCACCACCGCGTAATCGGTCAGACAGAGGCGGTCACCGCTGTGGCGCAGGCGGTGCGGCGCGGGCGCGTCGGGCTCAAGGAGGCGGGCAGGCCCACCGGCTGCTTCCTCTTTCTCGGGCCCACGGGCGTCGGCAAGACAGAGCTCTGCCGCGCCCTCGCCCAGATGCTCTTTGGCAGCGAGGAGGCGATGCTCCGCTTCGACATGTCGGAGTATATGGAAAAGCACGCTGTCTCCCGCCTCATCGGCTCCCCGCCCGGCTATGTGGGCTATGAGGAGGGCGGGCAGCTCACCGAGCAGATTCGCCGCCGCCCGTACGCCGTGGTGCTCTTTGACGAGATCGAAAAAGCGCACAACGACATCTGGGGCATCCTCCTGCAGATCATGGAGGACGGGCACCTGACCGACGCGCAGGGGCGGCGCGCCGACTTCAAAAACTGCATTATCGTCATGACCTCCAACGTCGGCGAAGACCGTATCACCGCGAAGGGGACGCGCCTCGGCTTTTCTTCGGAACAAATCAGCGGAAGTTTCCGCCCGCAAAGTGAGCTGCGCGCCGCGGTCCTCGAC
>JAJBUC010000151.1:0-15825 GCA_020860545.1 Oscillospiraceae bacterium
ATGCCAGCGACGGCGCGGGGGCGGGGGTCAGAATCTCCGCCGCGGTGCGCCAGATTGCACTGCGCCCGATTTTGTCGAGCCGCACCAGACAGGTTTCGCCGGAGAGTGCCCCGCTGACAAACACCACCTGCCCGTCGATTCGGGCCACCCCCGCGCCGTCGCTGGCATAGCCGTCTATGGTCAGACGGATACAGTCTCCCTCTTTCAAAAAACACCACTTCCTCTGAGGTACCTATAGGTATTGATCTTTACTTCCCCACACAAAACCGCTCAAAAATGCGGCTGGTGATATCATCCCGGATGGTGCGGCCTGTCAGTTCTCCGAGCGCGGACATGCCCTCCTCCACGTCGGTGAGCAGCGCGTCGGGGGTCATGCCGCGCGCGAGCGCCTCCTCCGCGCGTGTGAGTGCCTGCAGTGCCCGCTGCGCCGCGTCAAACTGGCGGGCGTTTGTGAGCAGCTCGCTGTCCTGCTGTTCGGGGGTGGGGAAGAGGGCGGCGACAGCTTCCTCCAGCTGATTCAGACCTGTACCGGTGGCGGCGCTGAGGGTGACAGTGTGGAGAAAGGCGGCTTGCAGCTCCTCCAGCTCTGTGCGAGGGGACAGGTCGGACTTGTTGACTACGCAGATGGCGCGGGGCGCTTTACGCGCGAGGGCCATGACCGCGCGGTCCTCCGGTGTGAGGGGCAAGCCCCCATCCACGACAAAGAGCGCCAGCTCCGCCTGCGCGAGGGCTTTTTGACTGCGCGCCACACCCATCTGCTCCACAAGATCATCGGCGTGGCGGAGCCCAGCGGTGTCGATAAGGCGCAGCAGGACGCCGCCGAGGGTACACCGCTCCTCCACGGTGTCCCGCGTGGTGCCGGGGATGTCGGTGACAATCGCGCGCTCATAGCCGAGCAGGGCGTTTAGGAGGGAGGACTTGCCCACATTGGGCCGCCCGACAATGGCACAGGGGACGCCCTGCGATAGAAAGCGCCCGCGTTCATAGGAGGCGAGCAGATTCCGCAGGCCGGATGTGGCGGCTTGCAGCGTATCGGCGATGCCCTGCGCGCTAAAGGGGTCGATGTCCTCGTCGGGATAGTCGAGCACGGCGAAAAAGTGCGCCATGAGGTCGGTGAGGGTGCTGTAGATCTCATCCACGCGGCGGCGCAGCGCGCCGGAGAGCTGGCCCGCCGCCTGCCGCGCGGCGGCGGGGGTTTCGGCGTCAATCAGATCGACCACCGCTTCCGCCTGCGTCAAATCCATGCGTCCGTTTAGAAAGGCCCGCTTGGTAAATTCACCCGCCGCCGCCTGACGCGCACCGCGCGCGAAAAGCGCCTCGAGTGCAAGGGCAAGCACGGTGGGGGAGCCGTGGCACTGCAGCTCGGCGGTGTCCTCTCCGGTGTAGCTGTGCGGCGCGTGTGAGATGGTTGCGAGCGCCTCATCAATGACCGCGCCGCCCTTGTCGTGCAGTGCGCCGAGCACAAGGCGGCGGGGGGTGCACATGTGCAGTTTGATGCCGCCGCGCGGGGTGAATACGGCTTCGGCTACGGCGATCGCGTCGGGGCCGGAGAGGCGAATGATGCCGATGGCACCCGGTGCGCGGGCGGTTGCAATTGCGGCGATGGTGTCCATAAGGAGGTCTCCTTTTCCTGACGAAAAAAGTTTGTGCAATCCGACCTTGGATTTACCCTTGACAGGGTATTATGTCGACAGGATATTCACTCCAAAAGCAATCCATCGCAGGAATGAATTGTGGACAAACCTGTGGACAATGTGGAAAACCCTGCGCGTGGAAGGGCTTGTCCTCTAGAGGAGAAATGCAACGGAATGCATAAGAAAATGTATAAAGGATGTCAAATATAAAAATAACGTGCAGGGCAATGGGATGGGGGATGCACTGGGTGCGGATGGCCACCGAAGCCCTCTGCACGCAGTGCATCCGAGTGCCTGTATGTATTGTGAGCTTATTGCATCACCTGCTCAAGCAGGGAGCGCAGGATGCGCGTGTGGGAGTCGCACTCCTCCGCGAGATCGTTGAGCAGCTCCCGAAGGCAGGTGTCTTGCGTGGCGTTTGCCGTCTCACGATAGGCGGCTGCACGCTGCTGCTCGGAGAGAAACTGTGTGCGCAGGAATACCATATACCGCTCCGACGTACAGCAGGAGCGGTCCTGTGTCGGCCAGTAGCGCACGCCGGAGAGGATAAAGTAAGCAGCGGAAAGACGCGCGGCGTGCTGGCGTGCGTCCATACCAAGTGTGCGCAGGGTGTTTGCCCGCTGGCCATGCATCCGGCACGCCATGCTGAGATAGAGGTGGCAATTGCGCAGCTCCTCCATAATGAAGGCCTGCAGGTGGCTGCCGTAGGGGACGGCCTGGTTTCCGAGGCACGCGATTTCATGCACGGCGGCTGTCTTTTTGGTGATGGGCGTGACAGCCTCCGCAAGCATATTTTCCTTTGTCACAGGGGCGGTTGCCAGCGGTGCGGCAGAGACGTTGGGGGCGGTGGATTCAGCAGAGGCGGCGTAGACGTTGGGAGCGGCGGATTCAGCAGAGGCGGCGGAGACGCTGGGGACGTTAGGCGCGTTTGCGGCGGATACGGTGGGCGCAGTGGGTGCGGCCGTTGCGTATGTAACGGGCGCTTCCTCGGCGGGGACTTCTTCGTTCAGGATAATGGGGCTGTCGTGCCGTGGGTACGGCATGACCTTTTTCCATACCTTTTCGAACGCGGCCCTGTTGTGTTCTGCGGTGGCAGCGTGTTCAACGGTTGCGGTATTTGTCTTCGATTCCATAACATAGCCTCCTAAAAACGCAAATATAGATGGAGTATCTAAGCCTATAGTATGGAATAGACATGGTAAGGGTTCAATCCGCGGAGAGAATCGCCCAGTTTTTCTCTCCCGTCTCGGCGGCGGATACGATTTGGATGAGCTGTTCTGCGGCATTGGAGAGCCCCGCCTCTGAGAGGGCGGAGATGCATGTGTCGTGCTGCGCGCTGTCCGCTTCCGGGAGCCAGACCCGGTTGGCGTAGCGGGCAAGCAGGACAGCGGTCTGGCCGCTCGTATCGTCCTCCGCCCCGGTGATGGCGGCGGCACTGGACACGATGGAGACCTTGACCTCCGGATAGGCGGAAAGGGCATCGACAAGGTCGCTGTAAAAGATCTCCACCGATGCGGAGAGATTATCCGGGTCGTAATCCTCACTGATCAGGGACACTCTCCCATCGGTGGGAAAGGTGCTGTACTCCAGCAGAATCTCATCAAATCCCAGTGCTGCAAGCTCCGTACATACCCCTACCACGTAGCTGCGCGCGGACTCCTTGGCGGGATTCAGCCAGCGTACGCCGTCGAGGTCCCGCCAGTTGCCCGCTGCGGTTCGGATGGCAGTGGCGTTGCGGGCGTAAGGGACAGCGTTATCGCGAAAGCAGGAGACGCGGGCGATGGTGTAGAGGTCGCCGTTCGTTTCCCGGATGGCGTCATTGAGGCCGGGGGCAGAGGCGGAGGTACCCGCCGCTTTGGCAAGCTCCAGATCTGAGACGTACCCCAACGCTCCGCTGTCGGCTTTCATATCGAAAATCGCGGCATTGCCGCCCGCCTCAGACACCTGCCCGGCAGCCGTCCCGTCGGAAAGTGCGCTGAGCGGGAGAGAGACGGCGCGCAGCGGGTCCTCCTCCCCCGGCATATCGGACGGAAAGACAATGAGCATGGACGCGGCGGGGTCAGCGTCCGCCGGGGGGGCCTCATCTGCGCTAAAAAGGGAAGGCAGGTCCAGACGGAGGCCGTCGTCGGTATAGACCATATGGCTTTCCAGCCAGTAAACGCCCGCGAGCGCAAGCGCGATCAGGATGATGACGACAATCAGGATAATACGCAGGGCCTTATGGAGCCGTCCGCGGCCGCGATAAGTACTATACGAGCCATATCTGCCGCGTCGTCTTCTCACGGTGCATTCCCTCCTTCCGGTATTGAGATTATTCAATGATATAGTATACCACAAAAACATCTGAAAAGCACCATCTAAAGTTGGGCGTTTTTTCGCCAAGGGAATTTTTATAGCATAGCTGCATAATAGAAAAATAACATCCATTATTGCAAGAAATATAGAATGGTCAAAATGCAGAATATACAGAATGCCCGAAAGAGAATTCTTGACCGCCCGGACGATGTGCACAAGTGCTAAAAGGCAAAGATAAAAATGGCAAAAAGACGGATTATACCGGTACAGTTTTGTAAAAATGCACATATTTTATTCGAATTTTTCTCTTAGCAAAGCGCCAAATTTAAGACGTATTGTGAATATTTAAACTTGCAATTCTAGTGAAATTACAGTAAAATTTGTACATTACCCATGCAAAATTCTTTGTGAATTGGGAAGAAAGGAGAGAAGGGCGGTGGAACTATGTCATCGGAAGTGATCAAGCAGGTCACCGAAGCGGAGCAATCGGGTCAAATGCGTAAGACCGAAGCGGTTGCGGCGGCGAAGCGAACCGTGCTGGAAGCCGAGCGGGACGGCCAGGCGTTGCTGGCGGAATCCAATTTGCGTGCGGAGACGCAGGCGAAGGAAATGATGGCGCAGGCTGAGGAAGAGGCCAAAAAGCACGCAAATCGTGTTATGACGGAGACCAAGAATACCTGCAAATCACTGCAAACCTCGGCGGAAGGACGCATGAGCCAAGCGGTTGCACTCATTGTGAGAAGGGTTGTGAATGCCTGATGTCCATTGTTAGAATGAAGCGGCTGCGGATGGTTGGTATGATATCCGACCGGGAAGAACTGCTGCAGCTGTTTCAGCACATGGGCTGTGTAGAGATTGACGAGCCGAAGAAAAAGCTGGTTGATCCTGAATGGGCGGCGCTCGCCCAGCCTGACGGGCAGGCGCTGAGCCAAGCGAGGGAGGCGTACCTCTCCGCCCAGACAGCCCTCAACATTTTGAAAAAGCGTGCGAAGCCGAAAGGCGGGCTGCTCACCCCGCGCCCGGTGATCCGGGAGGAGCAGCTTTTTGACAACGCGGCATACCACGCATCGCTGAAGATGGCGGGGGAGATTCTCGAACTCGAACGCCAAATCAGTACACTCTACGCTGAGCAGAGCAAGCTGCGCAGTCAGAAGCTCAGTCTGGTTCCATGGCTGCCGCTTGATGTACCGCTGGAGTCGGCCTCCACACCGGATGTTGTGGTTGCATTTGGCACAGTCGGCGTGCGCGCGCCGATGGAAGAGGTGCAGGGTAAACTGCGCGCCGCCACCGAGCTTGCGGAATTAAAACCTGCGGGTGCGGACGGTGAGCTGCAATATCTTCTGCTCGTCTGCCATAAAAGCGTTGAGGAAACGGTGATGGACGTTTTGCGGGAATACGGCTTTTCCCGCGCCGGCCTGCGCGGACTCACCGGCACGGCAACGGAAAATGACCGACAGATTGACGCGCGCCTGGCGGAGCTTGCATTGGAAACCGAGGCGACCATCGCAAAGCTGGTTACTTATGCCGAGCACAACCTGAGCCTGCAGCTCTGCGAAGAGCGGGCAAAGGTGGAAGTGTCCCGCGAGGAGGCGCGCTGCCGCCTGCTCGATACGGAGCTGACCTTCTTTCTGGAGGGCTGGCTGCCGGAGGCGGATGTACCCGCGCTGGAGCAGAAGCTCAGTACCTATCCATGTGCTTGGGAGACCGAGACGCCGCGCAAAGAGGACTATCCGGAAGTGCCCATTAAGATCAAAAGCAATGTTCTGACAGAGCCTTTGAACACCATTACCGAGATGTACTCCCTGCCCGCCTACGACGGCGTGGACGCAAATCCGCTCATTGCGCCGTTTTACATATTCTTCTTCGGCTTTATGTTTGCCGATCTGGGGTATGGCATCATTCTCGCGGGCGCGTGCCTGTTCCTGCAGCTCAGGGTTAAGCCAAAGGGAGGCTTCGGGCAGCTGATCCGGCTGATGCTCATGTGCGGCATCGCTTCGGCGGTGATCGGATTTTTCACCGGCGGATTCTTCTCCGACTTCCTCACGCGTTTTTCGGGGATTCTGGGGGTGGATACACCACAAATCCCATTCCTTACGGTAGATCCACTGCTTGACGTAATGAACGAGCCGATGACCGTACTCATTTTTGCGCTCGTGGTCGGGTTTATCCAAATCATCGTCGGCATGATCGTCAAGTTCTATATGCTCTGCAGAGAGCGAAAATTCGCGGACGCCATTTGGGACATCGGCACGTGGTGGGTCATCTTTGCCGGTATTATCCTCTTCGCGCTGAAAATCGGCAATATCGGCAGCGTACCTGTGGTGCTTGTCATCGGCATCTTGATGCTCCTCTCGCAGGGGCGCAACGGCAAGGGCTTTGGCCGTGTGACAGCCGTCATCGGCGGTATCTATAACGGCGTGACAGGGTACTTTGGGGACATTCTCTCCTACGCCCGCCTGATGGTTATGTTGCTTGCAAGCACCGTGATCGGCCAGGTGTTCAACATCCTCGGCACCATGCCGGGCGACGGCGTGCCGAAACCGGTTGCGATCATTATCTTCTTTGTGATCTTTATCATTGGCCACGCGTTTAACTTCGGGCTGAATGTCATCGGCACCTATGTGCACACCTCGCGTCTGCAATACCTCGAATTCTTTAAACAATTCTACAAAGAGGGCGGGCGGAAATTCCGGCCCCTTACCGTAGAGACTACATATGTAGATGTTATTAAGGAGGAAAAATAATCATGTTTGGTGAACTCATTTCTCAATACGGCGGCGTCTTTTTCGGCTTCTTAGGCGCGGCACTTGCCGCCGGGCTGGCCTGTATCGGTTCGGCAAAAGGAACCGGCGCCGCCGGTGAAGCGGGAGCGGGGCTCCTTGCGGAGGACCCCTCTCAGTTTTCAAAGTGTATGATTCTGCAGGTTATCCCCGGCACGCAGGGCCTGTACGGCCTTGTTATCGCGTTCCTCGCACTGATGCAGATGGGCCTGTTTGCCGGTACGCTTGGCGACCTGTCCATGACCGACGGCCTCGTGATTCTCGCGGCCTGTATCCCGATGGGTATTGGCGGCCTGTTCTCCGGTATCGCGCAGGGCCGCGTTGCCGCGGCTTCTATCAACATCGTGGCAAAGTCCCCGAACGACTGGTCAAAGGGCATGATCCTTTGTATTATCGTTGAGTTCTATGCTATTCTTCCGCTGCTGATCTCCTTCCTCATGATCTGGTTCGGCATCTAAGCCGGCGGGGAGATGTAATATGGATGGAATCGATAAAATCACCAGCCGCATTACGGCTGACATAGACCGCGAGGTCGCGGAGATCATGGCGGAGGCGAATACCCAGGCCACCGCGATCAAAACCGAGTATCACGCGCGGGCGCAGAGGGAGTCGGATGAGATTCTTGCGCGTGGCAAAAAGAACGCGGCTGAGCGGCAGGAGCGTCTGGCGAGCGTTGCGCAGCTTGAGGCGCGCAAGGCGGAGCTTGCAGTCAAGCAGGAGATGGTGGAAAAGGCGTTTCATGCCGCCCTCGAAAAGCTGCAAAATCTGCCGGAGGCGGAGCACGTTGCGCTGCTTGCAAAGCTTGCCACCGGAGCTGCCCGCACAGGGAAAGAGCAGGTGGTGTTCTCCCAGAAGGACCGCACCAAATTCGGCAAGCAGGCGGTTACCGCCGCGAACGAAGCCCTTGGCGCGAAGGGAAACCTCACCCTGTCTGAGGAGGCGCGCCACATTGAGGGCGGCCTGGTTTTGCTGGACGGGGATGTGGAGGTTAATTGCACCTTTGAAACGCTCCTGCGTATGCAACGCAATAACCTGAGCCTGGAGGTCGCAAATCTCCTGTTCAATGAAAAAGGGTAACCCGGTGGCGACGGTCGGAAAGGAGTGAAGTGTCTTGCCCAGGATAAAAGACACGGATTATCTCAGCATATCCGCCCGCGTACGGGCGAAGGAAAACCGGCTTTTGACCCGGGAGCGTATGGAGCGCATGATTGATGCCCGCGCTACCGAGGATGCGGTCAAAATTCTGGTTGAGTGCGGCTATCAGGAGATGTCCTCCATGACGGCAAGCGCGCTCGATGAGATGTTGGTTAAGGCAAGCGGCGCTATCTTTGACGATCTGCGCTTTGGGTTGCCGAATCCTGCGATTCTGGATATTTTCCGGATAAAACATGACTACCATAATGTGAAGGTTCTGATGAAGGCCGAGCCGATGAACGTCCAACCGGACCGCCTCTTGATGGCGGGTGGGCGGTACCCTGCGGAAGCACTCGCCGACGCCTACCGCCGTGACGATCTGCGCAATTACAGCGAGACCTTCCGCAAGGCGGTGACGGAGGCGAAGGAGCTGCTGGCATCGAGCGGCGACCCCCAGCTTTCGGACTTTGTACTGGATCGGGCGTATTTTGAAGAGATGCGTGCGCTCGCGCAGGTGACAGGCAGCAAATTCCTGATGGGATATGTGCGCCTTTGTATCGACACGGCCAATCTCCGCTCCTGCGTGCGCGCGGCGCGGATGGGAAAGGGCGCGGAATTCCTCTCGCAGGTACTGCTGCCCGGCGGCAATGTGGATGAAAAGTCTCTTGCTACCGGCAAGAGCGGCGGGATCGAAAGCGCGTTCCGGACCGGCGCGCTTGCGGAGGCGGCAGCGCTTGGGGCGACACTCGCCACCCCCGGCGGCGGTTCTCTCACGGTGTTTGAGCGGATGTGCGACGACGCTGTGATGCGCTACATCACCACCGCAAAACGGATCCCATTCGGCGAGCAGCCGATCGTGGGTTATCTCTACGCGCGGGAGTCGGAGTTTACCGCCATCCGCACCATCCTGTCCGGGCGCATTGCGGGCCTGAGCGCAGAGCGGATTCGGGAAAGGTTGCGTGAAGCCTATGTCTAGTGGATATAAAATTGCGGTACTGGGCGACAAGGACAGCGTCATGGGATTCAAAGCCCTTGGGCTGGAAGCGTTCCCTGCCGACACTGTGGAGGAGGCCAGGACCATTCTCCACGAGCTCGCCAAGGGTGAGTACGCCGTCGTGTATCTCACCGAACAGTACGCGGTCGACATGGAGGCGGAGCTCAACCGCTACAAGGATGAGCTCACCCCGGCAGTAATCCTGATCCCCGGCACCGAGGGCACGCTTGGCATCGGCATGGCCAACGTCAAGCGTGCCGTGGAACGCGCGGTTGGCGCGGATATTCTGTAAGCGTTACAGCGAATCTACCTCGAAAGAAGGTTGAGACATTTGAGCAGCGGAAAAATTGTAAAGGTTTCCGGCCCGCTGGTGGTTGCCACCGGCATGGAGGATGCCAATATGGCGGACATGGTTCGCGTCGGTGAGCAGCGGCTGATCGGTGAGATTCTGACCATGAACGGTGACTCCGCCGCCATTCAGGTCTACGAAGAGACCTCCGGCCTTGGGCCGGGCACGGCGGTAGAGACAACCGGCTACCCCATGTCGGTGGAGCTTGGGCCGGGTTTGATTGAAAATATCTATGACGGAATCCAGCGCCCGCTGGAGAAGATTATGGCCATTGCCGGCACCACCATCACACGTGGTATTGAAGTGCCGGCGATTGACTATGAGAAGAAGTGGGACTTTAAAGCGGTGGTGAAGCCGGGCGACAAGGTCGAGGGTGGTGATATCATCGGCACGGTGCAGGAGACCCCTGTGGTGCTCCACAAGATCATGGTGCCCATCGGTATGAAGGGCACGATTGAGAAGATCGACAGCGGTAGCTTCAACGTCAAGGAGACGGTGGCGGTGCTGAAAAAGGACAACGGCGAGAGTGTCAAGCTCACCATGAGCCAGCGCTGGCCGGTCCGTGTGGGCCGTCCCTACAAGCATAAGTACCCCCCGAACACCCCCCTCTGCTCCGGGCAGCGTGTTATCGACACGATGTTCCCCATCGCAAAGGGCGGCACGGCGGCGGTTCCCGGACCGTTTGGTTCCGGTAAAACGGTGGTGCAGCATCAGCTCGCCAAGTGGTCGGACGTGGACATCGTGGTCTACATCGGCTGCGGCGAGCGCGGCAACGAGATGACCGACGTGCTGCGCGAGTTCCCTGAGCTGCAGGATCCCCGCACCGGCGAGTCGCTGATGAAGCGGACCGTGCTGATCGCCAACACCTCCGACATGCCCGTGGCGGCCCGTGAGGCGTCCATCTATACGGGCATCGCCATCGCGGAGTATTTCCGCGACATGGGCTACGACGTAGCGGTTATCGCCGACTCCACCTCCCGCTGGGCTGAGGCGCTGCGTGAGATGAGCGGACGCCTTGAGGAAATGCCCGGTGAAGAGGGTTACCCCGCGTACCTCTCCTCCCGCCTGTCACAGTTCTACGAGCGCGCGGGTATTGTCGAGTGCGCATGCTCCGATGGAGAGCGCCGCGGCTCCGTCACTGCAGTCGGCGCGGTCTCCCCCCCGGGCGGCGACCTCTCCGAGCCGGTCAGTCAGGCGACCATGCGTATTGTGAAGGTATTCTGGGCGCTCGACGCGTCACTCGCCTACCGCCGCCACTTCCCGTCCATCAACTGGATGACGTCCTACTCCCTGTACCTCGACTCCCTCAAGGACTGGTACGATGAGCATCTGGGCAAGGACTTCCTGACCGGGCGAGAGAAGGCGATGAGTATCCTGCAGGAGGAGTCAAGCCTGAACGAAATTGTGCAGCTCGTCGGTAAGGACTCCCTGTCACCCGGCGACCAGCTGACGCTTGAGACGGCGAAAATGATCCGCGAGGACTTCCTCCAGCAAAACGCGTTTGTCGATGTCGACAGCTATTCCGGCTATGACCGCCAGAACAAGCTCATGGGCATGATTCTGGAATATGACCGCCTGAGCCGCAGTGCCATTGAGCGCGGTGCCAACGCGGCAGAGCTCTTTGAGATTCCCGCCCGCGAGCAGATCGGACGCGCGAAGGGCGTGCCCGAGGCGGAGTATAAGACGGCTTACGAGCAGATCACGGTAAATATGCGCAACGAGATCGAGGCCATTGCCGAGAAAGGGGGGGCTGAGGCATGATTCGTGAATATAAAACAATACAGGAAGTCAACGGCCCTCTGATGGTGGTGCGCAAGGTCGAGGGCGTTACCTTTGACGAGTTGGCGGAAATTGAACTCAAGGACGGCACCACAAGGCGCTGCAAAGTGCTTGAGGTGAACGGCGACAACGCCGTGGTGCAGCTGTTCGAGTCCTCTGCGGGCATCAACCTGCGCGACTCCAAGGTGCGCTTTCTGGGCCATCCGCTGGAGCTCGGCGTTTCGGGCGATATGCTCGGGCGCGTGTTTAACGGCATGGGCCGGCCCATCGACGGCGGTCCGGATATTCTTGCGGAAGAGCACCGCGATATCAACGGCCTGCCGATGAACCCCGCCGCGCGCGACTACCCGAACGAGTTTATTCAGACGGGTATCTCGACGATCGACGGCCTGAACACCCTGGTGCGCGGACAGAAGCTGCCGATCTTTTCCGGTTCCGGCCTGCCCCACGCAAATCTGGCGGCGCAGATTGCCCGTCAGGCGCGCGTGCTCGGCGGCGAGGCGTCCAAATTCGCCGTTGTCTTCGCGGCCATCGGCATCACCTTTGAAGAGTCGGACTTCTTCGTGCAGGAATTCCGCCGTACCGGTGCCATTGACCGCACGGTGCTCTTTACAAACCTGGCTAACGACCCCGCCGTCGAACGTATCGCGACCCCGCGTATGGCGTTGACCGCAGCGGAGTATCTGGCCTTTGAAAAGGATATGCACGTGCTGGTCATCCTGACGGACATTACCAACTACGCCGAAGCGCTGCGTGAGGTCTCGGCGGCAAAGAAGGAAGTGCCGGGCCGCCGCGGCTACCCCGGCTACCTCTATACCGACCTTGCCACCATGTACGAGCGCGCCGGGCGTCGGCTGGGCATGAAGGGCTCCATCACGATGATCCCCATTCTGACCATGCCGGAAGACGACAAGACCCACCCTATCCCCGACCTGACAGGGTACATCACAGAAGGACAGATTATCCTCTCCCGCGATCTCTACCGCAAGGGCGTAAATCCCCCGGTCGACGTGCTGCCGTCTCTCTCCCGTCTGAAAGACAAGGGGATCGGCGTGGGGAAAACCCGCGAGGATCACTCCGGCACCATGAACCAGCTTTTTGCGGCGTACTCGACCGGAAAAGAGACCAAGGAACTCATGAGCATCCTCGGTGAGGCGGCCCTCAGCCCGCTCGATCTGCAGTACGCGAAATTTGCAGACGAGTTTGAGCAGCGCTATGTCACCCAGGGCCTCGATGAAAACCGCTCCATTGATGAAACACTCGACCTCGGCTGGGAGCTGTTGAGTATTCTGCCCTCCGCTGAGCTTAAGCGTATCAAGTCGGAGCTGATTGAGAAGTACCTTCCCAAAAAGGAGGGATAGACAATGCCGGCAGTCACAGTAAATGCCACCAGAATGGAGCTCACCCGACTGAAGGGGCGGCTCAAAACCGCCGTGCGCGGGCATAAGCTTCTGAAGGATAAGCGCGATGAGCTGATGAAGCAGTTCCTCGATGTGGTGCGTGAGAACCGCGCGCTGCGTAAAAAGGTGGAGGAGGCACTGACCCAGGCATACGGCTCCTTCACCGTCGCCTCCGCCATCATGTCGCCGGAAGTGCTGGAGCAGTCGTTGCTGTATCCCAAGCAGAACGTGGAGCTGGGCATGACGTTTCGAAATGTCATGAGTGTGAACGTGCCTGTCTACGACTTCAAGACCAAAAGCGAGGACGCGGGCGACGTCTACTCCTATGGCTTCGCCACGACCTCCGGTGAGCTCGACGACGCCGTGGATGCGATGGCTTCTGCGTTTCAGGATATGCTCAAGCTCGCGCAGATCGAAAAAACATCCCAGCTGCTGGCGGAGGAGATTGAAAAAACCCGCCGCCGCGTCAATGCGCTGGAATATGTGAAGATCCCACAGATGCAGGAGAGCATCAAGTATATCGCGATGAAACTGGATGAAAGCGCGAGATCCTCCACCGTCCGCCTGATGAAGGTGAAGGACATGATTTTGGAGAAATCCATTGAGGAGAAGCGGGAGACCGATGAGAAGGTCATGCAGGCCTTCGGCGGCGAGCCTGCGCTGCCCGAGGGCGTGTAGCAAAAGCAGCGGCCATGCCGCCTGTCCCACAAAAATATGCGGGAAGGCTGGCATGGCTTCTGCTTTTGTGGTATACTAGATAAATAACTGCCGCGCGCAGGAATCTATGAAAATGGGTGTGTTATCGTATGCAATCGTTGGAAGAACTTGAGCAGTGGTGCCAGACGCTGCGCGAGCAGCGGCAAAAGCCGTTTGCGCTTGCAAACGCGCTTGGGCACAGCGACTATCTGGACTATCACTTTAACTTTCTGGCGGGGAAGGAGGAATTCGACTGCATTATCTGGCGTAATTTTTACCTGCACCGTGAAAAGGCAATTCCCTTTCTGCTCACCAAGCTGGAACTGGAGGAGGACGAGATTGCCCGTGCGGAGATGATCATGATGCTTGGCAAAACAGTGGACGAGATCATGAAAAACTACCGCGAGTGTTTTACACCGGAGATGCAGGCGGCGGTGCTGGAAGCCACGCTAAACGGTATCGAAACGGGCAGCGATATGGAGCGCGAGGCGTCTGTTATTGTGCTCGGCTGGGTCGGCAGTTGGCCGCAGGTGGAGCTGCTCGGCAAGCTGATGAATGAGGATCAATCGGAAAAGGTGCGCGCGTGGGCGGCCTCGTCGCTGATGCAGATGAGCACACGCATGAAG
This sequence comes from Oscillospiraceae bacterium, assembly GCA_020860545.1. Classification (GTDB taxonomy): domain Bacteria; phylum Bacillota; class Clostridia; order Oscillospirales; family Oscillospiraceae; genus JAJQEJ01. Next base: position 13,688 of record JAJBUC010000151.1, read on the forward strand.
GAAAGTGAGCTCGATGCCCTGGCGGAAGCGACAGCGGATGACTTCCTCTCGGCAATTGAGAAGGAGACCAATCCGTTTACGGCGGGCGTCATTATTTCGGCACTCGCGGGCGTGTTTGACCGCAGCTTTAATCTGCCGCAAAAGGCGGTGGAGGAAGGGGATCTCGACCTGATCGAAAAAGCGCGCGAGCGCGCCATTCGGTTTCTCCAAGGCAGAAAGGAAATGGCAGAAAACGGCCTAAAATAAGAAATACAAAATGAGGGACGGGAGCGCCTTACCATGTGGCGCTCCCGTCCCTCTTGTTATGCCCCGGGTGTAGAGGCGATCAATCCAAGCTGTTCTGCCATATAGACAATGAGAAGAATATAAATCAACAGGAAGATAACGCTGAGAATGATGCCGATGAAGCCCGTGAAGTACCCGATTTTAGCCGTATGTTCCGCATCGGCGGGGCCGACTTCTTTTACGTGCTTGGCAACGATCATAGCGATGGTACCCAATACGATACCGGGGAAAGAGGTCCAGCAGAGTACGATACTGAGAATGCCGCAGACCTTGGCCGCAGTTGCCCTGCGCCTGCCGCGATCCACGGCAGGGGTGTTCTGATTTAGATCCAAAATTTCGCCTCCCAGCTGCGTCCGGTTAATCAATGCAGTAGGTGCCATGGACGGTATGGTTATAGAAATTGGCCAGAGTTGCGGTATAGTACGGCTCAATCCAGAGGGAGAGGATATATAAGGTGAAAGCACAGAGGATGTGCCAGCCAAGGAAGGAGAGATCCAAGACGAACAGCGTCCATTTTTTCCCCTTCATGGCATGCTTGCTGGCGGTGATCGCCTGCAGAGGCCCCATGTCCGGATTGTCAATCAGGAAAAACAGCGTCAGCCTGTAGCGATATAAAATGATACAGGCAAAAATGACCCCCCAAATGTAGCCGAGAACAGCGAGGACAACCAAGAAAGGGGAGGATAGCACCAACGCCAGAATGTAGAACACAAAGAAGGGGATCATGCCAAGTAATGTCCAGAGAAAAATGAAAATAGACTGAAGAATCGTAGCCGCAATGACCTTACCAAATTTATAAAAACCGTCGAACAGGTTGCTGTACCCCGGCTGTTCTTTTCTGGCAAGGCGAATGGCGTAGGAATAATAGCCGTATTGCATGATAGACATATAGAGTGCCACAATAATCATGATAATAAACAAGGCAGCCAGGGGGCCTATCATGGCTGCAGGGTTCAACATATCTGGTGAGTTGTAATATGAAGTGCCATAATCGAACATGGCATAAGATAATATGGATACGGCAGATACAGATGAAAAAATCAGCATGACTATATATGAAACCAGCACTGTAAGCAAGAGATAAATCAACGTAACAAGCGCGGGGGAGGGTCGGGCATTTTGCTGTGCGGCCTGCGCCCGCAGCTTGGCCTCGGAACGACTAAACATCTTATTGCACACCTTTCGAATGTAACGGAGGGACAAAATTTTAATGAATTTAATGAGAAAAAGGCAGGTCAAAAATGAATCATTCTTGACCTGCCATTTGGATTAATAAAGGCCGTAAGCGCTCATAAGTGCAGCACCAAGGACAAAATAAATGATTGTGATGATGATGCTGAGGATCAGACCGATGATGCCAAGAATAAAGCCGACCTTGCCCAGCTTATCATCCGGAAGCGTCTTCTTTGCCAGCGAACCAAATATTATACCGAGAATGCCCAAAATAATTCCGATATAAGTACCCCAGCAGAACACAATACTCAGGATGCCCAATATAAGAGCGGCGATGGCTCTCCCTCTGCCCGGCTGATTGGGAGAGGAGTAGTGTTGATTTTCGTCCATAAATAATACCTCCTAACATAATGATTGTACTGCGTCTCAAATCCTGGAAAAAGAAATGTAACACAATCCCATTATAAAGGCAATTTGCATAATTGTCAAGAATAATTCTTGTTATAAAGAGGAGAAAACTGGGACCTGAGCTTACCGCCGTCCCGCGCCGCCGCCGCGTGAACCGCCGCCACCGAAGCCGCCGCCGCGTGAGCCGCCGCCCCCGAACAAGCCGCCGCCAGAGCCGCGGCCGACGGTACAACCACGACCACGGCCCGGACGACGTGCGGGACCACGCGCGG
>JAJBUC010000151.1:15835-17191 GCA_020860545.1 Oscillospiraceae bacterium
ACCCAGCTCCCGCCACATCCGCGCCACACCCCGCCGCCCACTGCCCCGCCCCCCCCCCCCCCGCCCGCGCCGCCGCCGCCGGCGCCGCCCATACCGCCGCCATTGGGCGGGCGGTGGTTTGGTCCACGCGGTCCGCCGGGAGGAGGTGGGGGACGGCGATGGTACGCGCGACCAAAGAACATGGGACGATAGATATAGGGCGGAGGCGGCATGCCGGGCCCCATGTACCGCACCCGATAGCTACGATAGCGCAGGCTGTCCACAAGCACCAACACAATGAAAAGCGCCACAATGATCAGAAAGACGACCGTGCCGATGGGAATTCCGGTACTGTAGTACCCATAATCGTATCCATATCCATACATTCCATTCGGCGCATCCGGAATCCTGTTTTCATAACCGGCGTTGCTCATCTCGGTGCTATAATAGTTCGCATACCAAGTGTAGAGCGCCTCAAAAACAGAATGGACGCCGCTGTCATAGTCACCGGTGGCAAAGTCCGGCTCCAGATACGGGGTCAGAAAATCAGCTTTGATTCTGGATGCGGATAGGGCGGACTCCAGACCTGACCCCTGGAGGAGATAGTAGTCATCCTCCCCAATGGCAAGCAGCAGCAGGATGCCGTTGTTTTTCTGGCTGTCACCGATGCCCCAGCTGTTAAAGAGCTCATAGGCATAGTCGTCAATCGCCATGCCGTCGAGAAAATCCACCGTGACTACCACGATGGCACCGCCGGTGGCAGCACTGATGATATCGTTTTGCTCATCAATATATGTGATGGTCTCATCGCTCAGTACATTTGCATTGTCACTGACGTAAGAATTGTATGGCTTTTCCGGCATTGCCAGCGCACTCGTGACGAGCAGTGCAAGGATGCAGGCGAAAACAGGAAAGGTGTGAAATATTTTTTTCATTAGAATATCTCCAAAGGTTCAATTTGAAAGAGAGGGGCCAGAAACCGGGCAGGGAAGGCGGTTTGCAGTGTTGCATTATAGGCCTGTGCCCGCTCGTTATAGGTACTGTGGGAGAGAATATTCCGGATGGATTTCATATCCGTCGTAAAATCCGCCATATAGGCGGTGTCTTTTTCCGACAGGGTGGTCTCCGCCGCCAGAGAGAGCAACCGGTCAAATGCGCTGTTGATCGCTGTGAGATTATCCGGCTCCTCTTCCAGCAGATACTGTAAAGTGGATAAACTTTCATCCGACTCTGCCAAAGTTGGATAGCGGCTGCAGACGGAGCAGAGATTGGATGCGATGGCGCGCAGGCTTGCCGTGGCCTCGGCGTAGGTGCTGTCGGTGCGGTAAACAGCTTCCCGCGCCGCGCGCAGGGAGCGCCCGCCGCCCAGTACAAGAG
>JAJBUC010000111.1 GCA_020860545.1 Oscillospiraceae bacterium
TGGGTCCTGCAAAGCATCTAATCGGAACCCCGGCCAGTAGAGTTTGGGATGTCGAGAAAATCGAAACAATGCTTTTCCTTCCTGATTTGGTTTGCGGGGTTTATTCACTTTGAAGGTTTCCAATATGATCTTGTAGAATATCGTAAAGCGGTTCATCGGGAATAACACTGGTAGTAGATGGAGAAATGGTTACATTTGCGGTAAAATATCTTGATCTTTATATAATTTTGATGTATAATAATTATATATTTAGCTAAAAAGAATTATAATTTTAACATCTTGAAAGGAGATGAACTGATTATGAAATTACCAAAAGGAAACAGTGCTACGCCCATAAAACAGGCTGTATGCTTGATATTAGCGGCCATCCTGCTTTTTTCCCTTGGCCCGCAAAATGTTTGGGCAACAGAGGATGCTTTAGAAGAGTCTGGGACGGAGGGAATTCTGCTATTGGAGGAAGAAGCAACCCAATACTATACCGTGACATTTTATATCGATGCTTCCACATCTTCTACAATCACGATCAAGAATGGCGATTATTGTATTGAGCCAGAGGTACCGGCAATACCTGCTGGCATGAATTCCTTTTTGGGATGGTTTTTAGAAGGTGAACCTGTGGAGGTGGGCAATTATTTTGTATTTGAGAATGAACCAATTTACGAGAATATCGTGCTGATTGCCCGGTTCTCGCCGGATTATCTGGTTCATTTTCTGGACATCGCAGGGCAGGTTGCCTATTCTGAGCTGGTGGAACCGGACGAATACATAACTGCGCCTGCGCTTTCGTTGCTCTCTCCTGCAGGAAAACTTTTTACAGGGAAATGGCGGCTGGAAGAAGAAACAGAACCCTTTGATTTTGAAAACCAGAGCATTACCGGTAACTTTACTTTTCTTCCCATCCTTGAAGACCTTTATCTGATACAATTTGTGACAGATGGAACACTGGAAGAACCACAGACCATCGTCATAAACGGTCAGGTAACGGAGCCGGAAAACACGCCATCCAGGCCGGGCTATCGCTTTTTGCATTGGTCCTTGGAAGAAAACGGAGCAGCGTACGACTTTAGTACGCCGGTAACCAGTGATTTAACCATCTATGCGGTCTGGGAGGCGGAGGATGTAGGGATTCGGGTGGTTTATTGGCTGGAAAATGAGAACCTGTCCCTTGACTTTGATCGTGACAATCTAAACAACTACTCTTATGCCACTGCCCTCAATTATGAGGTTAAGGCGGGCAGTGAAATTTATGCCGATACATCGTCTTTGTCTTTGAACATCTCTACGCAGAGTGCGATTCCCCTGTTTCCCAGTGACACAGCCTTTTCCATCGCCACGTTACAAGTGGACGATAACGGAAGCGTATCAAACGGAGCTCCCTACGCAAGCTTTTACACCGCCTCGGCAATTGAGGGAAAAACTACCAACGTGTCCGGCGACGGATCCACTGTTATCAATGTTTACCTGACCAGAAATATATATAATTTGAACTTTGTGATAGACAACCTTGTTTCTCCCTATAGCGTAACCCTCTCCGATACCATGCAGGAGTTAATGGAACTTTCCAAAAAGGAATTCACTGCCGATGACAATGGAATTTATTCTTACACCGTTCAGGCAAAAATCGGCATGCAGGTTTCTGAGCTAGTCCCATCCCCTTTCGATGGCAATTCTGTGGAGAGTCATTTTACTTATAGCTATCCGAATTATGAAATGCGCGGCTGGGGCCCCTGGAAAATGCAGAGCATGACGAGCCTGACCACCAGGCATCTTATGACAGATAGCGCCAATCAATACGCAAACTCTTTTGTAAGCGCTACGAATACGGCTACTTATAAGAGCTATTTTGATACGAATGTCTATCGCACGGTTCTATATACCTTTGTAGAATCTTTGGATCAGGGAGCAACCGGCGCGCCTGAGTATCCTTTCGGGGCAGATGGTACGGTTGCAGACCGCCTGAACGTACAAGAGCTTATCTATTCTCAGGATCCAAACGGCAATGCCAGCAAAGTAAGAACCCTATATTCTATTAATGAAAATGTGCAATACTTTGATCTCTATCTCACCTCGCTTCCTTTCTATGCGGCAACAAATGACAGGCAGATTACAACTCCCATTTCGGGCTATACCCTATACACCGCATTTCCCAATGGAGATACGGCAAACTATGCCTGTTACCAGTGGGGTTCGCCTACGTTTGTAACCGCTTGGTATAGCAACTTTGAAGGATTCTATCAACTATATAACGGTGCTGGTAATGAAAATGCAAATGAGGCAAGCCGTTTCTTCTTCTTCGCCCGCAATTCTTATGAGATTGAATTTTATTATACCAACTATGAGACGGGAGGCAGTACGAACATCACGACAGAGTCGATCAAATTTGGTGCGCCGATCCAAGATTGGTATTGGGTACCTGATACCCCCGCAAATGTCGTCTTCGAGGGCTGGTATCTGGATTCTCACCTGACACAGCCCTTTACGTTTGAGAATGCTACCATGCCCGCAAGCAGCGCCGCCAGCGGCGTTTCCCTTAATCTGTACGCAAAATATAAGGTTGAGGATTACGGCGCTACCTTCCTGGACCAAAAAAACGGCAATCTGGTGGCCACTGAAGCCTTTTCATCGGGCAGCACCATATCTGACCCTGAAATTTATCTGGTTGGCGACGCTTATGAGGGCCTTGGCGTATTTTTAGGCTGGTATTATACATCGGCCTCTGGCCAGGACGTTGTGTTTAATTTTAGAACTTTGTTGAATGATAATATAGAGCTTTTTGGCATGTGGCGGACTACCGGTTTTACTGTTACCTACGATTTAAATGGCGGCACCGGGAGCAGTCCCGTACCGGTGGATAATAACAAGTATAATTTGGATAATCTTGCCCGTGTTGCCTCGCTGAGTGGCGTGTATCAAACGGTGGCTGGCAAGGTTTATGTCTTCGCCGGCTGGACACTCAACCCCGACGGAAGCGGCACGATCTATTATCCCGGTAATACGGTTTCTGTTTACGGCGACATTACCCTATATGCCCGGTATGTGCCTGCAACCGCACCGGTAACTTTAACCTATCACCAGAACACCTCGTCCTCTGATACCGTGCAAACCGCATGGGTTATGAACATGGGAGACGACGTCAGCTTGCCCAGTGCAAGTTCTCTGGGCTATGCATACTACAGCTATGCTTTCCTCGGCTGGTCCAGAGATCCCGAAGCGACGGAACCTGACAATGGGCTGACGGCGGGAGGACAGCTTATCATATCGGAAGATACGGACCTATACGCTGTTTGGAACCGTGGCGCTTTTACTGTCGTCTATTATCAGAATCGAAGCGCCACAGATGAGCGTTATTACGACAAGCCTGCCCTTCAGGATGAGGTGATTGTCCATCCTGCTGCAAGCGACTTGTCCTTCTCCAGAACTGGTTATTCCTTCCTCGGCTGGTCCCTTAGCGCTACAGCTGCCAAGCCCGATAGCGGAATGAATGCCGGAGACGCTATGACTGTTGTGTCCAATGTTTCCCTGTATGCTGTGTGGGAAAAGAGGACATCCGGCGGCGGAACGGGATCCACCACACCCCCGGCACCTGAGGAACCGGAATCTTCCATTGACCCTGATTCTCCAGAAATCGAGGAGCCGGAAAATACGGAGGAATCGGAATCGCCAGAAACGTCCGGAAACATTGATCATTCGGGTACGCCAACAGAAACCGTACGTCCCAGCTGGCCTCCGGACACCCATGACCAGAACAATACACTGGTAGAAACGAATGATGGGTATTATATCGAGATTGATGATGAAGGGGTTACGTTGGGCGTTTGGACGCCCAACGAGGATGGTACAGAGTGGGTGTTTGTTGATATCGACGACTGGGATGTACCCTTATCCGCATATCAATATGTGCCTCAGACGCTTCCGAAAACAGGAAGCTCGTTGCCGGCGGTCCTGCTTTGTATCGGTTTTGTCCTGTGTCTTGTTGGAATGCTTCTTGGAAAAGGGAATAAAACAAAAAAGAATGATAGCTTAACTGATTGAATTTTAATTTAATATGGACAGGCGCTGTTATAAAAGCCTTGAAACTGTCAGGTTTCAAGGCTTTTCGCCTGTTATGATAGTGTCCAATGATAACCGGGGCCGCTGCGGCCGCTTTCGCAGACTCCAAAGCCCTGATCTTTTCTGCCTTTCTGGCCCTGTCTAATTTAAATACGAAAGAAAATGCGTAAGTAGGCCGGTGTACCGATGTGCTTGCGGCAGGCGCGATAAAATGTACTGTCAAACAGCCAGAAGGCGTCAACTTGTGCCTGCGTCGGCTCCAGCGCGCCGAAATAAGCCGCGCTGTAAATGGCGGAGAGCTGCTGCCAGGTTACTCCGCTTGTCTCGAACGGCACCATGCGGTGCGCCTGCGTCTGTGCCCATTCGTCCGGTGTGTCGGCGGGTTTTCCGACAATGCCCAGCTTGGCAAGCTGCGTCCGGTACCAGGGGTATAAGGTGCAGACCTGCTCCAGTGGGGGGCGGGTACGCAGCTTGCGCCGCCAGGCGCGGCGCTGATACATTTTTCCGGCGATAAGCAGCACAATGGCCGCAGCGATCCAGATGGAAATCCAGAGGACAAAGCCACCGGGGGGTGTGGGGTAGCGAATTTCCTCACCGCCCACTTCATCCTGCGGGCGCATATTTAATTGCGGCGCTTGCTCCTGCGGTGTGGGTGTGGGCGGCTGTGGGGTGGAGGTTGGCGTGGTATGCTCCAGCTTGTCGGACTGCTCGGTCTGTTGCGCGGTCTGATCTCCCTCAATGGGCAGCTTACTGGAGATACCGATGCGCTCCAGCTCTTCCAATGAGAGCAGGTATTGGATGAGCTTGAGATCCTGCGTGGGCGGGTCAATGGGCCGCACGATAAGAAACCATGCTGCCGATGAGATGGAAAGGCAGATCACGCAAAAGAGGGTGGCGATGGCGACAGCCCGCCATGCGGCCACCTTTGCCGTATGATATTCCAGTACGGCGCGGCGGTAGCCGGCGTAGAGCAATCCCCCGCCGCTTCCGATAAGAAAGAGCAGGAGGTAGCCAAGCGCATTGCTGTACTGCAAAAACGCGGAGAGGGTGCAGCACAGTACGCCGAGGACCAACAATATAGCCGCCGAACCCTTGGTCCGGCTGAGGAGAAAGACGAGCAGGACACAGAGGAACACTACAATGACCCAGAGCAGGACATTTTCCTCCTGCCGGGCCGGATCCACGAGGGACAGCCCGCTCCGGCGCACGGAGAGGATCGCCATGACGGCCGCCACAACGCCGACGCATACACCGATGAGGATGGTAAGGCGGCGGTAAGAAAAGAGAAACAGCGCGAGGAGGAAGAGCGCCGAGGCCAGCAGCGCCCAGCCCGGCTGTCCAATCAGGCGGTCGGGCACGCAAAAGCCGCGTATGATCGGCATGATCAGGCCCAGCGCGGCGCAGAGGCACAGGATATAATCGGGCAGCTTCCGTTTGATCCATTTTCCCATACGCTATGCCCTCCCCAGCTCTTCGGGGCGCGTATAGACGCGAACCGAAATGCCCAACTCGTGCAGCGCGCGCAACGGACGCAGCTGCTCCTCCCGCTCCTGATCCAGCAGATGCTCCGGAAGCCAGAAGAATACCTGTGGCAGTTGTCCGCTGTGCTTGATGCGGCGCAGGAGGGAGACGTGCTCCGGGGTGAGTACGGCGGTACAGAAGGCCACATTATTCATACCGTAGCGGTCGCGCAGGGTGTGTTCGAGCAGGTATGCCCCGCTGTCCACGCCATCCGGACAGGATGTTACCGGATGGGCGATGAGGGCGGCGGGCAATTCGCCGCCCGATGGTACGCATACCTCCAGCTCTCCTTCGGTATTCAAATAGCGCAGATTCATATCCATGCCGTGCTCACGTGCATAGAGCGCGAGGGAGAGGGCGCTTTCCATCAGTCCGTCCAGCATCGTCATGCGCACGTCCGCATTTGCCTCCGGCAGCGTCAGATTGAGCAGCACGGCAAGCCCGGTACTGCCGGAACTCTCCAGCTGTTTGGTCAGATAGCCGTTTGCGTGGGCAGAGAGCTTCCAGTGGATATTCTTAATCGGGTCGCCAAACGCGTATTCCCTTACGCCGGTATAGTCCGAGCCGTCGACCTGCGAGGTTTGAAAGGCGCGTTCGCTCTCCATCTGAATCCGTTCGGACAGTGTGACGGCGGGAAGCGCCCACTGCCGTGGCATGACATGCACGGTATACTCCGCCGCCCCCTGCAGGGAAAAGGGGAAGAGGCCCAGCAGGTCATACAGGCAGATCTCTTTGAGCCCTACCGTATATTCTCCCGCGTGGTCAAAGCAGACCGAAAAAGGAAACGTCCGCCGTTCAAACGGCGCAAGGGTAAAGGCGAGCGGCGCAAGCTGACCCAGCCCGCCAAAGAGGTCGGAGCGGGAGAAGACGGCCTCCGCCCGTGGGCAGAGCAGGGGACTGGCATTGCAGAGCGCCAGGGGAAACTCCAGCGTCTCGCCGCGCACACAGGTGTGTACCTGCGAGGAGGCGGAGAAGGTCAGCTTGCGGCGCAGCCACCAGGCGTAGCAAAAGGAGAGGGGAAGCGCCGCCGCGACGGCGAGGAAGGCAAGCCAGCCCCACATCCCTTTTAAAATCACGGCGGGAAGCGCGCACAGAGCCAGCACCAGCGCGTAGCAGATCCAGCGGCCAATACGCGCCCTGGGCGAGATGGCGGCGCGGTTGTTCCGTTGCTTTTTCACGTGTTGTCTCCCGCGAGCGGAATGGCGATCCGGTCCAGCAGTGTCTCCACAACCTGCGTGGCGGTGCGTTTGGCCGCCTTTGCCTCATGGCTGAGGATGAGGCGGTGGGGGAGGACATAGGGGGCGAGATATTTGATATCATCCGGGGTCACATAACTGCGGCCCTGAAAGAGGGCCCACACCCGCGCGGCCTGATAGAGCGAGATGCTGCCACGGGGGCTGCTGCCGAGCAGAAGCTCCGGCGTACCACGCGTGGCACCGACCAGCTGGACAATGTATTCCGCCATCTGGCGGCTGACATATACCCGCTTGGCGGCTTCGCGCAATTGCAGTACATCCGCCTTGCTGACGGCGGGCTGGAGCGTTTTGCGCATGCCTTGATCCCGCGTGATAACGGCAACCTCCTCCTCAAAGTTGGGATATCCGATGGATATCTTGAGCAGGAAGCGGTCCACCTGCGCCTCAGGCAGGGGGTATGTACCAAATGACTCAAGGGGGTTTTGGGTGGCGAGCACCATAAACGGCTCGTCTAAGAAGTAGGTAGTGGAGTCCACTGTGACCTGCTTTTCCCCCATCGCCTCCAGCAGGCTGGCCTGCGTTTTGGCGGAGGCACGGTTAATCTCATCGGCCAGAATCAGGTTGCTCATCACGCTGCCGGGCCGAAATTCAAATTCACCGGTCTTCTGATTGTAGACCGAAAAACCGGTCACGTCGGACGGCATGAGGTCAGGTGTAAACTGGATACGGTGGAAGTCGCAGTCCACCGAGCGGGCCACGGAGGAGACGAGGGTGGTTTTACCCACGCCGGGCACGTCCTCAATGAGTACGTGCCCATCGGCAATGAGGGCGAGCACCACCAGCTCAATCACCGGCCGCTTGCCCACAATGATTTGTTCTACGTTATCGACAATTTTACGCAGCTGCTCCGAGGCCTGCCTGGCCGCCTCCTCAGAGATGCGCGCGTTCTGCTTTTCCGCCATTGGGTTTCCCTCCTAAGTTTGAATCATACTGGGCGCGCACATTCGCATGGGACCGCCCAGCTCATCCCGGTATTCCAGTAGACGCACATGAATGCCATAGGCATCGTGCAGATTTTGTTCCGTGATCACATCTACTGCCGGGCCGTATATGAGCGGGCGGCCCCGTTGCAGCAGCGCCACATTGGCGCGGCAGAGAAAGGCGTGGTCGGGTGCGTGGGTGGTAAAGATAATGCCGTACCCGTGGTCACGCAGGTCGCAGATACGGCTGAGGACGCGAATGGTATTGCCGTAGTCGAGGCTGGCTGTCGGTTCGTCCATCACCAGCACCTGCGGCTCCTGGGCCAGCGCGCGGGCGATCATAACAAGCTGCCGCTCACCGCCGGAGAGGTCCGTATAGCTGCGCTCCTTGAGATGCGTCACACCCATCTCATCCATCGCCTTATCCGCGATGCGGTAGTCTTGCTCCCGCGGCGTGCCGAAATAGCCCACGCTGTTGAGCCGGCCTAAAATCACCACATCTTTTACTTTATAGGGAAATGGCGGATTGTGAAATTGTGCCACATACGCCATGTGACCGGCGCGCTTAGCGGGGGACCAGCGTGCCGTATTTTCCCCGTTCATCCATACGTCTCCCTCCACAGGGCGCATGAGATGGAGAATGGTCTTAAACAGTGTTGTCTTGCCAACACCGTTTGGCCCGAGAATACAGCAGACCTCCCCGGCTTCTATCGCAAAGCTGACATGCTGGAGTACAGGCTCCATGCCTTCGTAGCCGCAGGCCAGGTTTCTTAGTTCGAGTTTGATGGCAATCCCCTCCTACTGCCTAAAATCGTCCATGCAAAAAGTATGGCCATGAGAATGTTGACCACCATGCCGACCGGCACCTGATAGTTGGCGAGGTAGAGAAAATTCGTTACTCCTCTGCCCACCAACATAAAAAACGCGCCAAAGAAGAGGCTGGCCCGACAGGTGGCCCAGAACTCCGTGCCGAAAAAGCGGCGGCAAAGGTGCGGGACAACGAGAGAGAGCATACCGACGTTGCCGAAGTGCACCATGGATGCGGTAATCAGTACACTGCCCGTGATGAGTCCGACAGTACGCAGAACACCGGTACGTACGCCCAGACTGCGCCCGTCCTCATCGTCAAAGGTGAGGGCGTTCATGCTAAAACGAAGCAGGTACAGCGGCAGGATACAGGCCACCGAGACAAGGGCGAAGACGGCGATGTTAAAAAAGGAGTTAAAGACATCGTAGCCCTTCTCGCTCAGGTTTTGCAAAACAAGGAGCTGATCGGCGTCCATCACGGTGCGATAGTAGGAGACTATCGTGGATATGAGCCGGTTTACCACGGTGCCGACCAGCAGCATATCGCGCACCAGGTTTTTGCCGCTGCCGATGAGCTTGCCGAGGCCGAATACGATGAGCAGGACCAGCCCGGCAAAGGCGTAGCAGTAGATAAAGCGGGTTGCCGACATGGCGTAGACGGAGGCGGAATACTGCACAACCAAGACCACCTGCGCCAGGCTCACGCCGGAGGAGACCCCCAGCATGGTCGGCCCGGCCATGGGGTTGCGCATGGCGTTTTGAAACACTGCGCCGGAGACGGAGACCGCCGCACCGGCCAGCAGGACCAAAATGGTATCGCGAAAGCGGATAGAGCACTCTGCGTACAGCGCTACACCCTCCACGCGCGGGGCAGTCTGGCCGAAGAGATTGGCAAAACTCACGCGTAAAAACAGCACAATATTCTGTAGTACCTGTCCCAGCGGCATAAAGGCGATTTGATTGGGATGCATACACAGCACCACGAGGCAAGTCGCCACGAAAACAATTGCCCAAAGCAGCCTGAACCGTACCCGGCGGCCAGGGTCTACGCGCTTTTGTGTATGCGCCGCGTTAAGCCCAGTCGCCATGGCGAGCCCTCCTATACCGTACAAAGATGATCAGGGAAAAGACGCCGCATACAATGCTGGTGTAGAAGTTGAAGCGGTTGGTTGCCCCGAACAGGTAGCAGACATCGTAGACCAGCAAGGTGGAAATACCGCCCATGAGCGCCGAAGCGGGCGCAAGGTAGCGGAAATCGGGGCCGACGATATAGCGCGCCAGATGCGGCATCATAAAGCCGAGCATTGAGATCTGGCCGCAGTAGGCCAGCACGATGGCGGTGAGAATGGTGCAGACGGCGACCAGAACATTGCGAAAGGCCTTTACGTTGAGGCCCATGCTGCGCGCCTCCTCCTCGCCGAGCGTCATCAGGTTCATCCTGCCGCCGAGGGAGAAGATAATGATCAGGCCGCCTGTGACAACGCCGCCCATGATCAGCAGATCATACCATGTGTAGGAGCCCGCCATAAACGCGCCTCCGATCAGGGCGTTGAGGGAGGTCAGGCGTGGATCCTCAGTATTGTTTTGTGTCAGTACATACTGCACAAGGGAGGTGAACTGGGTGATCAACGTGGAGAACACCATGCCGGAGACCATGAGCGTTGGACTATTGATTTTCCCGCGTCCAACGGCCATGGAGATCCCTACGATTAAAAAGACGGCGGCGAAGCAACCGGCCAATATGACAAGCTGGCGCATGCTCCGGTAAAAAATACTCTGCCCCAACCACTGTGCCACCAGCTCATTGGCGGTGATGACCTGGGTAGCCGCCGTCGTTGTTGAGGTACACAGTACCAGAATTGTCGCCGCCATGGTTCCGCCCGACTCCACGCCCAGCGTGGTGGGGGAGGCCATGGGGTTTTGAAAGACGCCCTGATATGCAGAGCCTGAGACCGCAAGGGCCATTCCGGCCAGCATCACCACCAGGTAGGTGTAGAGGACGAACTGAACCGACTGGCTCTCGCCGCCGCTGATAAAACCCAATAGCTGCCCGACGCGGGCAATGACAATATCGCGGTAGGAAGCCGCGGTGTAGAGGAAAGAGCTTCCATCCCCAAAGAGATTGGAGAGCAGGCCAAAGGGCACAAAGCAGACGGACACCACCAGCAGCGCCGCCATGACCCCCGCCAGAAATACAAGCTTTCTGGCATTTGAGGACATGAGGAGTGACGCGCCGTGCATATTTTGCGGGTCCTGGCTCATCTGATCGAGCCGAATCTGGACTTTGCCCCCCGTGTTATTTCCGCTGTGGGAATCTGCCCCTCTAGGCAAAGAGAAGCCCTCCTTTATTGCCCCGCTAAAATGGCGGCGGCTTCCGAATCGCTCAGGTCATAGCGCATAAACTCACTGTAAAACTGCTTAAGGTAGGCCGTCAGCTCTGCTTCCGTGACCGCGCCATAGATTTTTTCCGCCGCCCATACCGATGTTAAAACGCTCTCCGGCGACCCCTCCGACCAGCATTTGATGCCGGTGGGGAGGACGTAGCACGCGTAATTGCCGTGGATGGTGGAGGTGACAATATTGTTGTTTACATCCAAAAAACCATAGCCGCCCTTGGTGTTGTTGGTGATGTAGCCATAATTTTGCCACAGAGCGGAGGCGCGGATTTTTGGCTCGAGAGACGCGCTGGAGAGGATGAGCGCGGGGAAGTTGGCATCACCCAGCCCGTTCCCGCCGGCGGCAGTCAGGCGGGTGCCGTTTACCTGCTTGTCATAGCCTATCCCGTCTGTCCCGCTGATGGAAAAGTTATGCAGCACAGAGGAGAATGGATTTACATACCAGCGCACTGTGTAGGAACCGGCGGCCCCCGATGCGGCGCGGTCGTCCACGCCGCCCATGCTGAGATAGTAGTCCATGGGACTCTCTGTGTACCCTTTGCGCGCCACCGCCATGCCGCTGGTGCTCAGCTCCACGCCCAGCTCCGTATAGAGTTGATATTGGGCTGTCTCGTCCCACGATTCGATGTAAAGGGTATACATGCCGCTTGCCGCCGTCTCGCCCGAAACGGTTTTAATCTGATTACTTGTGCCGTCGTTATTGTAGTCCACCTGATTGGCGGTAAAGCGCTGCACCCGTTCCGACACGTCGGCGAGCACCTGATCGTGCCATTGGAGATAGCGCGCGGCTGCCTCGCCGGCGTTTTGACCACCGTTCCCGCTCTGATCGGCCAGCACCTCGCCGACGATGCGCACGGCCTCAAGCAGACCTTCGTCCGATGCCATGGAGGGGATGGTAACGCGTACAATGCCCGCCTCCTCCAGCGCGGCAAGCTGTGCATCGGTGAAGGAGTTTTGCCCGCTTACCGTGAAACAGACCTCCGGCGCGAGCGCGAGAAGCTGCTCAAACGACGCCCCGTCCATGGGGCTATTGCCGGAACCGCTCCAGAGTGCGGGGATGGCGGCGGCACCCTCCCGTGCAAACGCGGCCTGGATACGGTCATTGCTCTGAAAATCCTGCGAAACCGCCGTCAGGCACTGCGTACCGCCCAGCATCTGCACCAGAAGCGCCGCGTCTCCTGTAGCGCTCACACGGTTTACCGCTTCGGGAATCGTCACCTCCGCGCCGTAGGCCGTCACAATCTGTCGGCCACCCGTACCATCCGGCGCGGCCTTCACGGAGGTATCGCCGCCTTCGCCCGCAATGGCCTCAGGTTCACCCTCCGGTGCCATGTTGGGGTCTTGGGACGGTACGGCCTGCGTGGAGGAGCCGCGCTGGTCCGGCGGCAGCTGCTCCTGCCTGTCCTCCGCGCCGGTCTGCGGATTGTCGCCGACCTGCGGATTGGATGCCTCCTGATCCCGGGTGGTATCGGCCTCCGCGCTCTCCTTTTTGCTGGAGAGCTGGTCGTCCTCCTCCTCGTGATCCTGCTGGTTGTCCAGCATACGATCCTCCTGCGTGATCTCGGGAGCGGTTTGGTTGTAAACAGGCTGCACAAGGGTGGGGCTATTGCGGCAGCCGGGTAAGAGCAGCAGGGCCAGCAGCCCGCTTACCCAATAATATTTCCCTGCTTTCATGCACAGGCTCCTTTTCTGTCGTAGGCAGCTTGTAGACAAAGGCTACAAGCTGGGGCATTTCCATATATGGACATGCGGATAAAAAGGTTCCCCCGACACCGGCCAAGCCGTGCCGGGGGAACCGTATCATGCCGCGTGATGGGTGGTCAAGGCGCGGAATGACTTGGTGACCTGGCCTGGCAGAGAAAAATTACGCTGTGGCGCTGGAAAAGCGCATGAGCATTACGGCGACCTCCGCGCGGCTGGCGGTGTCGGCGGGCGCGAGCAGGCCGGATTTTCCGGTGATGATCCCCTGTGCGACCGCCCAGGCCATGGCGTCTGTTGCGTAGCTGCTGACGGAGGAGGCATCGCCAAATGCGGCCAGTGCCGTCTTGTCCGCGTCGGACGCGGTTTCATGCGCGTAGCGGTAGAGCATGGCGGCAATTTGCTCACGCGTCAGAAGGGATTCAGGGGCAAAGGTGGTTGCGGTCGTACCGGTTACAATGCCCTGCTCCGCTGCCCAGATGACGCCGTCGGTGTACCATGTGCCCGCCGCAACGTCGGCAAAGGGGTTACTCACGGTTGCGGCGGGGGTACCGGCCAGACGGTGGAGGACGGTGGCGAACATGCCGCGGTTCATCTTATCTTCGGGCGAGAAGGTATTGGTCCCCGTCCCATTGAACAGGCCGTTTTCGACCACATAGGAGACGGCGGTCTCATACCAGCTTCCGGCGAGTACGTCGGTAAAGCCGGTTGCAGTTGTCGCAGTGGTCGCGGTGGACTCATCCGCGGGCAGCTCGCCCAGAATACTATCTTCCGTGGCCGTGTTGGAATTGCGGGTATCCGACCCGATGCCAACGCTCATGTCCAGCGTGTCCCACGCGAGGGCGGTGCCGCCGGCAGTGCTCTTCACGGTGTTTTCATAGTAGGAGATGCCGGAGAGAATCAGCTTTTCGACCTTTTCGCTGCTGTAATTGGTCAAATCCGCGCTCACACCGGCGGGGAGGGAGGCGGTGCTGAGCATCTCGGAGATGGCGTTTTGCAGGGCACTGTTGTCGGTCACGTGATAAAAGTTTTCGGTGAAATAGGCGATCATATCCGCCGGATTGAGGGTGTTGTCCTGATCATAGTACATATAGCTTGCAAAGAAGGGAATACCCATGCCGTTTTCGTGTGTCTGCATGGTCATGCCGTACACACAGGAGGGCAGCTCGGAAAGAACGCGGATTTCATCGCGCTCTACAGCTTCGGCCAGTGCGTTCTGCGCGCTCTCTGTGGCGCTCTGACCGGCGTTTATCACCACATCGCAGTAGGTGATGAGTTGGTCGGTTGTCAGGTAATAGATGTTGGTGGAGGTTTCCCCCTGCACGTCGGAACCGGTTGCGGAGGAGGTGCCGCTTTGCGCGGAGACACCGTCGATGGCAATCGTACCGTTCTCCAGGCCCTGCCACAGGTCTTGGGACACGGCGGCGGTATACTGCGCGGTGCGCCCGGTTTGCTGGCTGATCTTCCACATATCCAGGTCGGCGTCGTATTCCGGGGTGACCACGGCGACCTGCTCCGTCAGCGCACCGGAGGCCAGCTGTTGCTGCACATAGTAGTAGATGCCGCGCACATATTTGTCGTAGTCTGTGGCGATCTCATAGGGGCCTTGCGCGTAGCGGGTAGTCTTGCCGGTCTTGTCCATGGCATCCTCATAGACCTTCGACATGTCAATGAGGTTTTCCGCCATATTGAAGATCAGATACTCCAGCCCCTGCCCGCCTTCCAGCGCATCGGTGCTGTTGTTGGCCTCATAGCAGACGATATAGGGGTTGTAGTCGGCGTTGTATGTATCCTGATAGGCCTTTATGACCTCCGCGTATGCGCTCTCGTAATCCGTACCGCCGGAGACCAGAATGTCCGGCTCCCAGAAGAACGCATAGTTCAGCGTCTTGGTCTCCCCGGCGATGGAGATGGTGACGCTGGTGTTGGTGTCGATTCCATAGGGGCCGTTCTTGACATTGACGTTTAACGTGTAAGGTGTGGCCGTCCATGTACTGTAGAGGTTATTGAATATGCTCTCGTCACTGGTCTCGTCCGCCTGCTCGCCGCCGCCATAGCGGTTGTAATTATAAAAGAAGTTGTAGAGATAGGGGTCTGGATTTTCGTTGACATTGCTGCCGAAAATGCCGAGCATGTTGTTCTGCCCAACCTCGCTGGAGGAACCCCAGACGCCTGCGCTATTGGTGGCGACCACGTTTACCCCCAGGATTTCCGGACTGACAACCGATGCGGCAAATGCAGCTGCGCTCAGGATATTTTCATTCGCCGTTACACCGCTGGTGGGTGCGACATAGGCCGCCTGAGCAGCCGGGGTTAACATCGCTGCTGCCATGGCCGCGCTGAGCGCAAGGCTTGCTGCGCGCTTTTTATGCTTCTGTGCCATCAAAGTAGCCTCCCTGATTTTGGATTTTTCATAAGCGTAATGTAAAAATTTCGCCCATATTCTAGAATACAATTACGTTTATAACATAATCAGGTCCCGATGTCAAAAACGATTTTATAAATTTCATCAAACAAATGCGTCTCGGGATACATTTTCTTGTTTTTTCGACATGATACATTATGTGATGAAACCCGGTATCAAAATCTGACCATCTGCGTGGGAAAAAATATTGATAATATTTACTTGCTATTTATAGATAATCGTATTATAATAGCGAAGATATATTGAGAGGGAAATTTTAGTGAAAGAATTTTCATCACATAATGTAAATTCTGTGATGAAAAGATGCACAGCAATCAAAATGGAATAACAGCGCAAAACCTAGCCTGCACACCCTAACGGTATCAATGCCCATGGGAGGCAGGCCTGAGTAGAAATACTCACGGGGTCGGACGAGGAAACTTGTCGGCCTTCCATGCTTGAAAAGGGCTCTTGTGTGATTGTTATGATTTGCCATGCGCGAATCGTAAGTTAAGCCTCTGCTCTTTTCGAGCAGAGGCTTTCTGTATTCAGAACCATCACAATAAAGAAAAAACGATCATAGGGAGGAAGTTTGAGATGCGAAACAGAAACGGTTCCTTGCATTGTCTGAATTTGAAAAAGATGATGAGTGTTATCCTCTGTGGCGCGTTGGTGTACAGTTTGCTGTCACCGGCATTGGTTTATGCTGTGGAGGATGAGGGTAGCGAGCAGGCGGAGCAGTATGAGCAGGCGGAGGAACGGCCGACAGGTGACGAGGAAGAGAGCGTACCTGAAAGTACAGCGGAAGACGGAGAGGCAGCGGCGGAGGAAGAGCCGGACGAAACGCCGGATTCCGATGAAAGCGGCGACACGGAAACGGAGGAGGATGCGCCCCCGGCGGAGGATACAACACCTGACGGCGAAGACGAAACCACAGAGCCGGAAGCGGATGCAGCCAATGCTGACGACGGTGACGCAGAAGCACAGGAGGCCGAGGCGGATGAGGTGGAGGATACGGAAGAAACGACTACTGATTCCGGATATGTCGGCATTATGCCTCTGGCGCAGATTGTATTTGGCGGGAGCGGCACATGGGACGATCCGTATCTGATCACCAATGTGCTGCAGCTGAATCTGCTCCAGTGGAATGTCAACGCCGGGAACAGCTATGAAGGGGAATACGTCGCGTTGGGCGCTGATGTTACCATCTCCGGCGCGTGGACGCCGATTGGAAGCTATGCTTCATCGGCGGATGACCGGCGTCCCTTTTCCGGGATATTCGACGGGAATGGGCACACCGTAACCTTTGACGGCTGCACGTACAATTCGACA
This sequence comes from Oscillospiraceae bacterium, assembly GCA_020860545.1. Taxonomy (GTDB): domain Bacteria; phylum Bacillota; class Clostridia; order Oscillospirales; family Oscillospiraceae; genus JAJQEJ01. Next base: position 16,385 of record JAJBUC010000111.1, read on the forward strand.
GGAACTTATTCGGGCGTTGGGTTGTTTGGGCATACCAATGGCGCGGAAATCTATGATCTGAATTTGGAGGGTGATCTTGACGCTACGGTAGCCAAGTATTATACTTATATGGGTTCTGTTGTGGGCTATGCTACGGACAGCTCATTTCAGGATATCACTTCCTCCGTCAATATCACCGGGACACCGGGCAGCAGTTACCAATATTATGGCGGTCTTGCGGGATATACGAGCGGCAGCGCGGTGACTATAGACGACTGCTCCTTCAGCGGTACCGTGCAAAACACGGCGGGGACGGTCTACATCAACCAATATTTCGGCGGTCTTGTAGGCTATGCTGGATATACCACCATCAAAAACAGCTATAACAGCGGTGCGGTCAGCGATAACCAGGTCAGTACAAGTCATTATGTGGGCGGGATCGTGGGATACGGAAGCATTGTGACCATTTTAAACTGCGCCAATACTGGGGACATCTCCCATGTGGCAACCTCGGGCACAGTGTATTCAGGCGGTATTATCGGTTATATTACCACTTCTGCCACAAGTGCGGTGACAAACTGCACCAATTTTGGTGCACTGACCGGTGGTAATTCCGCTTACCGGGGTAGTGTGGTGGGCTCTGCCGCCAGCAGCACCAACGTTTCTGTCAGCTATAGCTATGGCCTGCGGGATGACGTCACAACGGAGTCCCTCGGAACCAACGGGACAACCGCAAAGAGAACTTGTGGGGGCGTTTTTGATGACCCAACAGGCGAGCTGGCGGCAACAACCAATGGCACTGTAACAG
>JAJBUC010000020.1 GCA_020860545.1 Oscillospiraceae bacterium
CAGGCTCCGTGGATGCAGGGCATCTTTAGGAATCCTCAACTTAAGAAACACATATGATATTCATTTATTAAAAACATGAAAAATTTACTACTTTACGATAATACCATTTCCCTCCAAGGATGTCAACCTCCCGGTCAGATTGTTTGTCAAAAGTATGCACATAGCCCGCAGGCTCACGCATCCCAGCTTGCCGGCAGGTCGGCCTGCTCCACCGCGGTAATCTCGCCGGATGCGTCCACCGCGTAATACACGGGTGTCCCCGCGGCGTTGGGCTGCATGAAGTAATACGTGCTCCCTGCCATGCCCAGATAGACAAGTGTCCCGCCCGCTGTCGTCTCCGCTGTGGCGCTGATGCTCTCCTCAGTATCAGCTGTCGTCGTCGATGCCGAACCCCCTCCGGCTGCGCCGCCCTCTGGAGTCGGCGACGATACGATGTACATCTCATTCGTCGTGTTCTCCGCCTCCGGCGATGCGTCCTCCATCTCCTGCGCGGCAAGGTATTCCTCCAGCCGCGTTTTCGCCTGCGTCATGGACGAGGCAACCGCCGCACTACCCGCTCTGCCTGCGGCGGAGCCTTCTTCCCCCTGCCCCGTGGCAGCCTCCTCCGGACTTTCCAGCGTGGAGGGCTGCTCCGGTGATTGGGTCGCCGCAGGCGTTTGCGCTGCCGCATCCGGCAGTGCCGCACCGGTGACGACAGCAACGTCCTCCGCTTCCTCCGCTGTGGACTCCGGCGTATCCGCTGCTACATCCTCTTCGGCGGGCGCAGGCGTCGCGCTCTCACTTGACAGCGTGCCCGACATCTGCAGTGGTACCTCCGTTTCCTGCCACGGCTTCCACATCCACATGCCGACCAGCACCAGGGCAAGCACCGCTGCGAGAGAGCCCCAGACGCGCGCGCGCGGCATTTTACGCGGCTTTTCCTGCGCAGTGCGGGCGGTTTCCGCCATAATGCGCCCCATCAAATCGGCAGGCGGCCGGGGGGACAGCGCGGGCATCTGCGCCTGCATCGCCTCCAGCTCACGCGCGAGCGCGCGGCATGCCGCGCACCCCTCAAGATGGGCGCACAGCTGCGCGTCCTCCTCCAGCGTCAGCGCACCGTCGAGTTTTGCGGAAATCAGCTCTTCATAGAATGTGCATTCAGGCATGTGGATTCACCTCCCGTCTATCCGATATGTATACTTATTCCTCTGCTTCTGTAGACGAAATCAGGTCGGAAAAGTTCCCTGTCTCCCGCAAATACGCCCGCAGGGCAAGCCGCGCACGCGCGATGCGCGAGCGCACCGTCCCCATGGGCAAGCGCAGTAGCTCGGCAATCTGCGCATAGCGCAAGCCCTCAAATTCGCGCAGATACAAAATCTGCCTTGCATCGGGCGGGAGGGCCTGTAATCCGGTGAAAATGGCCCGCTGCCGCTCGTTCTGTGCCGCAACCTCCTCCGGCGCATACCGCCAGTCCGGCAGGTCAAACATCTGCTCGCCTTCCCCATACCGCGCAGACATCGTGACCACATGCTGTTTATGCCGTTTCTCCCGGCGCAAAAAGTCAATACAGGTGTTGCTGGCGAGCCGGTAGAGCCAGGTGTAAAAATCGCTCTCCGCCTGAAACTGCGCAAGATGCCGCCACGCTTTTACAAATGCCTCCTGCGTAAGGTCGGCGGCATCCTCCGCGTTGCCCGTCATACGCAGGGTCAGGGCGTAAATCCGGCGCTGATATTGCTCTACCAGCAGAGCGAAGGCGTCCTGATCGCCCGCCTTTGCCCGCAGAATGATTTCCTGCTCCAAATGTCACACCCCGCCTTCCCTTTCCTGCATATGTTGGACCGCTACCGCAGATCGCGCTTGATCCCGGCTGTAATCCGGTCGATATCGGAGAGCGTCTCTATTTTCGTGATCTGCTCCTTATAGTACCCCGCGTATGGCACCCCTTTGAGGTAAGACGCATAGTGCCGCCGCGCCTCCAGACAGGCGATGTGCTCCCCCTTCTCCTGGGCGCACAGGCGGAACTGCCGCACCGCGACGTCGCACCGCGCGGCGAGCGGCGGCAGGGGCGGGATCTCCTCACCCGCAAGCGCGCACCGCGCCTGATCAAAGAGCCACGGGTTTCCAAGACAGCCGCGCCCGATCATTGCCATATCCGCGCCGGTGAGCGCCAAAATCCGCACCGCGTCCCGTGCGGTAAAGACATCGCCGTTTGCGATGACGGGGATCTTGAGCGCTCCCTTGACCTGCCTGATATAGTCCCAGTTCGCGGCACCGGAGTACATCTGCTTGCGGGGGCGCGCGTGCACGGCGACCGCCGCCGCGCCCGCCGCCTGCATCTCCTGCGCGAAGTCTACGCAGTTGATCGAACCCTTGTCCCAGCCGAGGCGGATTTTGACCGTCACGGGCCGTCCGCCCGCGCCCCGGCGCACCGCCTCCAGCACGCGCGCGGCGAGCTCCGGCGTTTTCATGAGCCCCGATCCGTCGCCGTTTTGCGCCACCTTGGGCACCGGACAGCCCATATTGATGTCGATGATATCCGCACCCGAAACCTCGGCGGCGATTGCAGCCGCCTCCCCCATGCAAACCGGGTCACTGCCGAACAGCTGCACCGCCGCCGGATGCTCATCCGCCCCCAGCTTACAAAGCGGAATTGACTTTTTATCCTGATAACAAAGCGCCTTTGCGCTCACCATCTCCGTCACCGTATACCCAGCGCCGAGTTCCCGGCAGACCGTGCGGAAGGCGAGGTCGGTCACTCCAGCCATAGGCGCAAGGGCGAGTCTGGTGTCAACAGCAACATTACCGATCTTCAAATGCCCACCTCACAATTGTTCCTATTATAGCATGGTCGGGGTTCCGTTTGCAATGCACAGGTGTTTCCTGCTTGGCAAATTGCGACAACGCAATCGAGCATATGTTATATAATTAACTATTATTGACAACGCTATATAGCCTCACTATAATAAATTTATACTATACAGTAT
>JAJBUC010000078.1 GCA_020860545.1 Oscillospiraceae bacterium
AATTTTTTTTTACCTGCGTTTTTGTGGTGCACTTTTATAAGTTATCTGATATAATTAATCAGATTAATTTACATAAGAAAGTTGGGATTCCATGGAATTTCCAGCCGACCTATGGACGAAGGTTTTATCCATTATGGAAAAAGATATGACCAGCGTCACCATAAAGACATGGTTTGATGATATAGAGCCTATTGCGCTGGAAGAAACGCGGCTCATTCTGTACACCCCTTCTAACTTCAAGCGAGAGTGTATCATTGCCCGCTATCTGCCCGCGCTGCAAAAAGCTTTATATGAGTTATTTTCCGCCGAGCTGGAAGTAGTAATACTGGGCGAAGGAGAGCTGGAACAGACAAGCCAAAAAAGCGGGGATTCCTTTTTGGCCGGAACGGAAGAATACACCTTTGAACGGTTCGTCGTGGGTTCCTCCAACAAATTTGCACACGCGGCTGCCTTATCCGTAGCGGAAAACCCGGCAAAAAGCTATAACCCGCTCTTTTTATATGGTGAATCCGGTCTTGGGAAAACCCATCTGCTCTATGCCATCGCACATACGATACACAAAAAGTTCCCGGATTTTCGCATTGTCTATATCAAAGGCGACGCCTTTACAAACGAGCTGATCCACGCCATTCGTGAAGGGCGGAATCAGGAATTCCGGGAAAAATTCCGCTCCGCCGACATCTTTCTCATGGACGACGTCCAATTTATCGCCGGACGGGAAAGTTCGCAGGAGGAAATGTTCCATACATTCAACACACTCTATGAGGCAAAGCGGCAGATCGTCTTCACGGCAGACCGCCCGCCCAAAGAGATGCTACGGCTCGACGACCGACTGAAAACTCGCTTTGAATGGGGCCTCCCTGTGGATATTCAGCCGCCGGACTACGAGACCAGAGTGGCAATCATCAAAACAAAAGCCATCCGCCGGGGACTAAACCTCCCGGCGCCCGTTCAGCAATCCATTGCGGAAACTATCACATCCAATGTCCGCCAGAGTTAAGGAACAGTCAATAAAATTACGGCATTTCAGGAACTCATGGGTGCCAGCATTGACGCGGATACCGTTACCCGTGCCGTGCGGGATATGTTCAAAGATAAAGCCGAATTTCTCCCTTCCGCAGACATCATCATCGATGAGGTCTGTAAATTTTACAACATTGAAAATGAAGCGCTGCGCGGACAGGGCCGCACCAAGGACACCTCGCAGGCCCGTCAGGTCGCAATGTACATGATCCGCCGCATGACAAACCTCTCCTTGAAAGAAATCGGGCGGGAATTTGAAAACCGCGACCACAGCACCGTTATGCACTCCATTGACCGCATTGAGAAACTGACAAAAAGCAACCCTGAAATGGCGGAAATTATAAAAGATATCAACACCAATGTCAACGCACGTTACGAGTAATCCCTTTCCACACTTCCACAGCAAAATGTGGATATGCTGAAAACAGCATGTGGAATATATACCAATTCGTCTTTTTCTGTGGATAACTTCAAAAAAACGCCCACATCCCCTGTGGAAACGAAATACCTGCAGCACAACGAATTCAGCCATTTTTCCACAATGTTTAACCCTACGACTTACTACTACGATAAATAATCCTTTCTTTTTTGTTATATCGCAAATACGGAGGTAGAGACCATGAAATTCTCCTGCGAAAAAGCCATTTTACTAGCGGCAGTTACCACCGCATCCAGAGCCGTTTCCCCAAAAAGCGCCATCCCTGCTTTGGAGGGCATTTTACTGGAGGCAGACGATATGCTCTCCTGTACCGGCTATAATCTGGAAACAGGCATCCGCACAACCATACCCCTGGAAATTCAAAGCAAAGGACGTATCGTCCTTCACGCGCGGCTGTTCGGCGAAATGCTGCGCAAAATGCCCGATGACATCGTGACCATAGAAACAGATCGCCTGACTGTAAATATCCGGTGTGGGATGAGCGAATTCAATATTCTCGGCATCGATCCCGACGAATTTCCGGAGCTCCCGACAATCACGCCGGAGCACACGGTATCCCTGCCGCAGACGACACTGAAAGATATGATCACGCAGACCATCTTTGCCGTCAGCGACAACGACAGCCGCCCGGTCCAAACCGGCTCTCTGTTCGAGATAGATGAAACCGGACTGACCATTGTATCCGTCGACGGCTTTCGCCTTGCACTGCGCAGCGAAAAACTGGCAGACGCTGCCACAGAAGCCTATTCCTTTGTCGTTCCCGGTGCCGCACTTTCGGAAGTAGAAAAAATATGCACAGATAACGAACAACCTGTCAGCATTACCCAAGGCGCACGGCATATTATGTTTCAAATCGACCAAACCATTCTCATCTCAAGACGTCTGGAAGGTCAATTTCTGGCATACCGGCAATCAATTCCGCGCAGTAACCCCATCCATGTGGAAAGTGAAACCAGAGCACTGCTCTCCTCCATTGAGCGCGTCTCTCTCATCATTTCCGAAAAAATGAAAAGCCCACTGCGCTGTCTGTTTGGTGATAACAATATCCTCATCACAACAAAAACTGGCATCGGAGACGCATCCGACCAGTGCCCGGTCAGCGGAAACGGCGGGGAGCTGGAAATCGGGTTTAACAATCGCTACTTGATGGATGCACTGCGCGCCGCACCGACCGAGCGGATCCGACTGGAGCTCTCCTCCAGCGTTTCTCCCTGTATCATATTGCCTGCAGAAGGGGAAGAAAACTTTCTCTACATGGTACTCCCTGTCCGTCTGAAGGCAGGCGACTGACCGATGATAAAGCAGACAATCACGATTAAAGAGAAGTATATTAAACTGGACAGCCTATTAAAATTTGCCGGTATTGCGGACACAGGCGGTATGGCAAAGGAACTCATACAGACGGAGACGGTGTCGGTCAACGGTACCGTCTGCACCATGCGTGGTAAAAAGATAAGGCGCGGCGACACTGTCACGACAAAAAACGTGGCGCTCTCTATCGTATGATAATACAAAAGCTTACGTTGGATTTTTTCCGCAATTATACACATGCCGACCTCCACTTTTCACCGGATCTCAATCTGATCTATGGGAACAACGCACAGGGAAAGACCAATCTGCTGGAGGCAATCGCTTACCTTTCCACCGCGTCCTCCCACCGGGCAAGATATGACCGGGAATTGATTTACTTTGGTGTTGACCGCGGCTTTATCCAAGGGGAACTATCCGCCCACGGAAGGGATTTTACATTAGAGGCCGCTCTGCAGCGTACCGGCAGTCGTCAGCTTACGGCAAACGGTGTGCGCCTGAAAAACCTTGCGTCACTATCCGGCATCTTTCAGACCGTTTTATTCTGTCCGGAGGATTTGACGCTGATCAAAGACGGGGCCGCGGTCAGACGACGGTTCCTGGACACCTGTATCTGCCAGCTGCGCCCAAAATATGCAACTGCGCTGACAGAATACCGAAAGCTGCACGAGCACAAGACGCGTATTTTACGTGATTGGGGGGAAAAGCCCTCCCTGCTCGCCACGCTGGACGATTTCAATCTGCGTATGGCGCAGACCGGCTCGGTTATCATTCAGCACAGGGCACACTTCATCCGGCTGCTTCAGGAAACCACAGGACCGATTCACAGGGATTTTTCCGGTGGCAGAGAAACCCTGTCCCTGCAGTACCAAACGGTCAAGACAGTGACAGATCCGCTTTCTTCCACCAAGGAGATCATGCCCCAGCTGCTGGAGCATCAGGAGAGCCACCGGCAGGCGGAGCTGGAGACAAAGCAGTGCCTTTCCGGTCCGCACAAGGACGATCTGCTCGTCCTGCTCGATGATCTGCCCGCCAGAACCTTTGCGTCTCAAGGGCAGACACGCACGGCGGCCCTCTCCCTGAAGCTCGCCTCTCGAGAAATCTTCTTCGAGGAGACGGAGGAGTGGCCGGTTCTACTGCTCGACGACGTACTCAGTGAACTTGATGCGGAGCGGCAGCGCTTTGTCCTCAGCCGCATCAAAGGCGGACAGGTCTTTATCACCTGCTGTGAGGACAGCCCGACGGGACATCAGCTCTCCGGTAAAACATTTAAAGTCCGGCAGGGAAGCATTCTTTCTTAGGAGGGAAGACGTGTATTTGCATTTGGGACAGTCGGTCGTCGTTGCACTGAGCGATATCATCGGCATTTTTGATCTGGACAACACATCATCCTCTCATATTACCCGTGCCTTCTTGAAACGGCAAGAGCAGGAAAAACGCGTCGTCAATATCTCAGACGACCTGCCGAAATCTTTTGTTCTCTGTCAAAAGAAGGGGAAGGCACCTGTTTTATACCTCTCACAGCTCTCCTCCGCGACGCTCAAGGGACGTGCGGAGGAACAGCTGCTGGAATGAGCACCGGCTTTTTACAACAGCACATCGAAAGGAATGGGATACGCTATGTCAGAAGAACTGGAAAACAGTATGAATTTGGTGGACCATGAATATGGTGCCTCTGAAATTCAGGTTTTGGAGGGACTGGAAGCTGTCCGGAAACGTCCGGGCATGTATATTGGTTCCACCTCCACATCGGGGCTCCACCATCTGGTCTATGAAATTGGGGACAATGCGATTGACGAGGCACTTGCGGGCTACTGTTCCGACATCAGCGTCAGTATTTTGGAGGATAACATCATCCGCGTAGTGGATAACGGGAGAGGTATTCCGGTCGATATCCAGCAGCAGACAGGGAAACCGGCACTTGAAGTTGTCTTCACCATCCTGCACGCAGGTGGAAAATTCGGCGGCGGCGGCTACAAAGTCTCAGGTGGACTGCATGGGGTGGGCGCATCGGTGGTCAACGCCCTGTCCGAGTGGCTGGAAGTGCAAGTGCACAAGGACGGCAGTATCTATGAGATGAAATTTTCCCGGGGTGATATCACCCAGCCGCTCACCAAAATAGGCCCGACGGATCAGTCCGGCACTGTTGTACTCTTCAAGCCGGATTCCACTATATTTGAAGACACCGTATACGACTATGAGACCATCCATACCCGCATGCGGGAGCAGGCGTTTCTCAACGCAGGGCTGCGCATTGCCACGACGGATGAGCGGGAAGGAAAAGAACAATCCGATACCATGCGCTACGAGGGCGGCATCAAAGAGTTCGTTACGTATCTGAATAAAAGCAAGACCCCACTCTACGATGAAATCATATATATCGCAGGGGAAAAGAACGACGCTATGGCGGAAATCGCCTTTCAGTACAGCGACGGCTACAACGAGCTGATTTTATCCTTTGCCAACAACATACACTCACCGGAGGGCGGGATGCATGAGGAGGGGTTTAAGCGGGCGCTGACCACCGTGCTCAACAGCTACGGAAAGCGGATGAACCTGCTCAAAGGGGAGGAAAAGCTGACAGGGGAGGACTGCCGCGAGGGGCTCTCCTGTATTATTTCGGTCAAACTGCTCGACGCACAATTTGAGGGACAGACCAAGGCGAAGCTCGGCAACAGCGAAATCAGAACCCTCGTCACCTCAATTGTATCGGAAAAGCTGGAGATTTTTCTGGAAGAGCACCCGAGCGTGGGTAAGATCATTCTGGATAAGGCGATTACCGCAAGCCACGCGCGGGAAGCCGCGCGCAAGGCGCGCGAGAGCGTGCGGCGGAAAAATGCGCTGGACGGCGCGACCCTGCCCGGAAAGCTGGCCGACTGCAACGAGCGCGACCCGGCGCTGACAGAGCTCTATCTCGTCGAGGGCGACTCGGCAGGCGGCAGCGCGAAAGGGGGACGCGATTCCCGCTTTCAGGCCATTTTATCCCTCTGGGGGAAGATGCTCAACGTGGAAAAGGCGCGCGCGGACAAGGTGTATGGAAACGACAAGCTCAACCCCGTCATCGTCGCGCTCGGCGCGGGCATCGGGGATGATTTTAACCTTGACAAGCTGCGCTATCACAAGGTCATCATTATGGCAGATGCCGACGTGGACGGTTCCCATATCCGCACGCTGCTGCTGACCTTTTTCTTCCGCTTTATGCGTCCGCTTATCGAGGGCGGCTTTGTCTATGCCGCGGTGCCGCCGCTCTTTAAGCTTACACGGGGCAAGGTTACGCGCTACGCCGTTGATGACGAGGAGCGGGACAGAATGGTCGCCGAGATGCGGGGCGAGGACGGAAAAGGCAAGGTGGAAATAGGCCGTAACAAGGGCTTGGGCGAGATGGATCCACACGAGCTCTGGGAGACCACCATGAACCCGGAAACCCGTGTGTTAAAACGGATTACCATGCAGGACGCGGTAAAAGCCGATGAAATTTTTACCCTGCTCATGGGTGAAAAGGTGGAACCGCGGCGGGTTTATATTGAAGAGAATGCGAAAAAAGCCGTTAATCTGGACTATTGATAAGCGGCAGCGGAGGGAATAAATTCATGGCAAGAAAAAAAGGCAAAGACAATAAGCCGGAGGATATCCTCTTTCCCGATCAGATCATCAGAGATGTCAATCTGGAGGAGGAGATGCAGACGGCGTATATTGAATACGCCATGTCTGTGATCGTCGGACGTGCCCTTCCCGACGTGCGCGACGGTCTGAAGCCGGTTCACCGGCGGATTCTCTATACCATGTATGAGGCGAATTTAACCAATGACCGCCCGTTTAAAAAGTCCGCAACCTGCGTCGGCGACGTGCTGGGCCACTACCATCCCCACGGCGACCAGAGCGTATACGACGCGCTGGTGCGTCTGGCGCAGGAGTTTTCCATGCGCTATAAGCTGGTGGACGGACACGGCAACTTTGGTTCTATTGACGGCGATCCTCCGGCGGCCTACCGGTATACCGAGGCGCGCCTTTCGAAGATTTCCAACGAGATGCTGCGCGACATCGAAAAAGATGTCATCAACTGGGAGCCGAACTTCGATGAGACGCGCAAGGAACCAAAGGTCCTCCCGTCCCGCTTCCCAAACCTGCTCGTAAACGGTTCATCCGGTATTGCCGTCGGCATGACCACCAATATTCCCCCGCATAATTTAGGGGAGGTTATCGACGCGACGATCTGTGTGCTGGATAACCCGGAGGCCGGACTGGAAGACCTGATGGAGCATATAAAGGGGCCAGATTTTCCAACGCGGGGCATCATCATGGGCAAGTCCGGCATCCGCGCCGCCTATGCCACAGGGCGGGGCCACATCCGCCTGCGCGCGCGCACGGAGATGGAGGAGTTCGGCAGCGGCCGCACCCGCATTGTGGTGACGGAACTGCCGTATCAGGTCAACAAAGCGCGGCTGATTGAAAATATGGCGGAGCAGGTGCACGAAAAGCGCCTGGAGGGGATTTCCTACATTCAGGATGAGTCCGACCGCGACGGTATGCGCATCGTCATCGACGTAAAGCGGGACGCGAATCCACAGGTTGTGTTAAACCGCCTGTTTGCCCAGACCCAGATGCAGACTACCTTCGCCGTTGTAATGCTGGCGCTGGTCAATGACCAGAAGCAGCCGAAAATTCTCTCGCTGCGGCAGGTGCTCGATGAGTACATTGCCTTTCAGGACGAGGTGATCATCCGCCGGACACAGCATGACCTCAAGAAGGCGCAGGAGCGGGAGCATCTCCTCAAGGGCCTGCTCATCGCGCAGGAAAATCTGGACGAGGTGATCCGTATCATTCGCACGTCGTACGACGATGCGAAGGAACGGCTGATGCAGACGTTTGACCTGTCGGATATTCAGGCACAGGCGATTTTGGACATGCGTATGAAGCAGCTGCAGGGCATTGAACGGGAAAAGCTGGAGGCGGAGCTCGCGGAGCTCGCGGAGAAAATTGCCTACTTCAATGACCTTTTGGCAAGCCACGCGCTGCGGCGCGACGTGCTCAAGAAAGAGCTGCTGGAAATTAAGGCAAAGTACGCCGACGAGCGAAAGACGGAGATCGGCTTTGCCGAGGATGATATCGACATTGAGGATCTTATTGAGGAGCAGAACTGCGTCTTCACCCTCACTGCAGCAGGTTACATCAAGCGCCTGCCCGCGAGCACCTACCGCGCGCAGCGGCGGGGCGGCAAGGGGATTACGGCGCAGGTACTGCGGGAAGAGGACGTTGTAGAGACGGTGTTCACCGCCTCCTCCCACGACTATATTCTCTTTTTCACCAACCGGGGGCGTGTTTTCCGGCAGAAGGGCTACCGCATCCCGGAGGCGGGCCGCGCCGCAAAGGGCACGAATATTGTCAATATTCTTCCACTCGAGCCGGACGAGAAGGTGACTACCATGCTGCACCTTCTGGAATATGATCCGCACTATTATCTGGTGCTGGTGACCCGCAACGGCACCGTAAAGCGTATTCCGCTCCCGTCCATCAATACGGCGCGAAAGGCCGGTATCCGCTGCATTACCCTGGAGGATGGAGACGAGCTGATCTCGGTGCGCCAGACCGATGGGAAGCAAAACATGCTCCTTGTCACACACACCGGCATGTCGATTTGCTTTCCCGAGGAGGATGTCCGCTGTATGGGGCGGGACGCCTACGGCGTGCGCGGCATACGCTTGCGCAAAGATGACTATGTCGTCAGCGCGGTGCGTGCGCTGCCGGAGGGCAGCATTCTCATGGTGACGGAGCGCGGATACGGCAAGCGGACGCCGGTGGCAGAATATATGCGCGGCGACACCCCGCAGCACCGCGGCGGATACGGGCTTAAGGGCTACCATGTGACCGAAAAGACAGGGCTGATTGCCGGAATGAAACGGGTCAATGAGGACGATGATATACTCCTCATCTCCGACGACGGCGTGATCATCCGCATGAACGCATACGATGTCAACGAATACAGCCGCACAGCGCAGGGCGTTATTTTGATGCGCCTGCAGGACGGCGTGAAGGTCATCTCTCTCGCGCGTACCGAGCATGAGGACGATACGACCGACGAGGAGGAGGCGCTCCCTACTGCGGAGACGCAGCCGCCGGAGGACGCGGAATAATATGTCCAAACAAGTGACGATCTATACCGACGGCGCATGCTCCGGGAATCCCGGCCCGGGCGGCTGGGGCGCTATTCTGCAGTACGGAGACATACAAAAAGAGCTCTCCGGCGGCGAGGGGCACACGACGAATAACCGCATGGAGCTTATGGGCGCAATCGCCGCGCTGGAGGCGCTCAAAGAGCCGTGCGAGGTCGCGCTGTATTCCGATTCCAAATACGTCATTGACGGACTGGAGAAGGGCTGGGCCAAGGGCTGGCGCGCGCGCGGCTGGATCAAATCCGATAAGAAACCCGCGCTCAATCCGGATCTGTGGAGCCGACTGCTTGATCTCTGTGATGTGCATCGGGTAACGCTCCACTGGGTACGCGGGCACGCGGATAATCCGTACAATAACCGCTGCGATGAGCTGGCGGTTGCGGAGAGTATAAAGCAAAAGAAATAGGGATGAAAAATCCTTTCTACAGATCAATAACACCGCCCTGCAGCGAAAAACGCCTGAATGATGAGTCATTCAGGCGTTTTTCGCTGTATTTGCGGGCTTTCTATGTGGCCGCACCCCTGCTGCTATCCTTCCCCCGGTTTGTTTTGGGGCTTTTTGTTCTTACCATAATAGGGACGGCGGCGGTTACGATTCGGGCGCTTTTCCGCTTTGTTCGGAAGCGGCACCGTGTCTTCCTGCGCGGGCGCCGGAGCGGCTTTCTGTTTCTCCGATGCGGAGACCGCCTTTCCCTTTTTTTGTGCCGGAGGCTGACCCGCCTGCTTTCTCCCTGCAGGTGCGTCCTTTCTTCGGTGACCGTCCGGTTTTTGCTTGTCGTGGGCAAGCCCCGCAAGGTTTTCTGTGAGGCCAACCGTGGGAGGGGGCTCCCGCGGGGTAACTTTGCGCAGCTTCTCCAGCTCCTCACGGGAGGGCGGAGTATAGTTTTCCGGCATTTTCCCGCGTCCGCTGCGTACAACGCATAGTTCACAGTTGTGAAAGCAGCGCGGCGAATCGGGCTGGTCCTCGAGGCGAACCTTGACCGTTTCCCGCAGGAGGTTGATGCCCGTCACCGTGCCGACGCCGTCCGGTGTCTCCACAAACGAATCCGGCTTGGGGGCACGCTTGAGCAGGTCCTCGTATGCGTCCTGCTCATACTTTAAGCAACACATCAGACGGCCGCAGGTTCCGGATATCTTGATGGGGTTTAAGGACAGATTCTGCGTTTTTGCCATTTTGATGGAGACAGGCTGAAATTCATCCAGAAAGGTGGAACAGCAAAAGGGTTTGCCGCAGATGCCGAGGCCGCCCAGCTTCCTCGCCTCGTCACGGACGCCGATCTGCCACAGTTCAATGCGGGCGTGCAGCGCGCTTGCCAGATCCTTTACCAGCGTGCGAAAGTCCACACGGTTTTCCGAGGTGAAGGTAAAGAGAACCTTATTTCCATCGAAGGAGTACTCCGCGCTGATGAGCTTCATATCAAGGCCGCGCGCTGCAATCCGCTTTTGACACAGATCGAAGGCCGATGCCTCCTTCTGCTGATTATTGCGCAGCACCTGCATATCCTTTTCTGTGGCAATGCGGATGACGGAGCGCAGCGGCTGCGATATTTTACCGTCCGGTAGCTCCATATTGCCATGGACACATTCCCCGTATTCCTGCCCGCGCGCGGTCTCGAGGATCACGCCGTCACCGGGACGAACGGAAAGGCCGTTCGGGGAAAAATAGTACTGCTTGCCGCCCGCCTTGAAGCGGACACTGATAATTTCGGTCATATTAGGTTAAACCTCCGGTCTTGGGTCATAGACAGTTCACTGCGACGAAAAAAGCTTCGCGCAGAGCCATGCACTCAGATGCCCGCTGCCGACATAAAACCGGCATGCGCCACGCATCTGCTCCAAAAGCGCAATGACAGCGAGGATGCGGCCGCGCCTCGCAGGGTCTGCGCGCAGGGTGCTGCCGAGGAGTGAGACGGCGTCTTCCAAAAGCACAGCAAATGCATCGCGCTCCATTTTTTCCAGTGTGGTGCAATATTCCATCAGTGTAAACTCATCTCCGTCCAGCAGCGCGGAGACAAAGCGCGCCGCCGTGTCGCTTGGCGGGCGCTCCTCTCGCGCATTGGGGGCGAGGGACAGGGACTCACAGCGTGAGCGGATGGTGGGGAGCAGCAGCCCCGCGTTCTCCGTGCAGAGCAGAAATGCGGCATACGGGGGACCGTCCTCCAGCACCTTTAAGAGCGCGTTTTGCGCGTTTTGGTTCATCGCATCGGCCTGCCGGATGATATAGACTTTGCGGTCGGCCTCGTTCGGGCGGATGTAGGTGTCGGCGCGCAGCATACGGATCTGCTCCACTGTGATATCGCGTTTGCCCTCCGGCAGGGAGGTGACACAGATATCGGGATGAATTGCGGCTGCCGCCTTCCGGCAGGCGGTGCAGTGCAGACAGGGGATGCGCTGCGTGTCCGCCTCTGTACAGACCATCGCCTGAGAGAGCAGGGCTGCGAGCGCTTCGCGGGCTTTCTCCGTGCCGCCGGAGAGAATATAGGCGTGGGAGAGGGCCGGTTTTGCGCCGAGCTGACGCGCCAGTGCCGGCTGGGTGGGCAGCAGACCGTCAAACATGCTCAAACCGCTCCACATCAACGACAAATATGGTCGCGCCGCCGACCACAATTTCTACCGGCATCGTGGGGTAATAGCCGTAGTTTACATCTTCAGAGGGAGAGATCATTTGCTTGCGGCTGTGGCAGCAGTCACGGATGATGTCGATCACCGTCTGCACCTTCCCCTCGTCCACGCCGATCAGGAGGGTGATATTGCGCGCCATTAAAAAGCCGCCGCTTGTAGCGAGTCTGGTCGAAGTAAATCCGCTTTTGGTTAGGGTTTGGGTAACCGTTTGCGCATCGTCATGGTGGACGATGGAGAATACCAATTTCATGCTGCCACCTCCTCAAAGCTCGATACCGTGCGGCGTTGTAGCTGCCGCAATGTATTCTGTTTCATTATAACCGATATCCGTTAAATATGCGACTATTTTTTTTGTCAAACGTTCGCCGGGGGCGACAAGCGGAATTCCGGGCGGGTATGGGGCGATCTGTTCGACGCAGATCCGGCCCACGCTGTCCGCCAGAGGCACGTGCGCCTGCGCGGAAAACAGCGCCTGACGGGGAGAGAGGACAAGCTCCGGCAGGGGAGGTGGGCGGAGAGGCGCGGGTGCCGCGCAAAACGCCTCTTTGAGCGCGGAACGCCCGCATGACAGTTTGTGGATCTCTGCTGCGCCGTCTATGCAGGTGAGGATGAAGACGACATGTCCACGGTCGGCCATTTCCGCATAAATTTGCTGCCCTTCCAATGCCTTCTGCAAGGCGTAGCCGTTCTGCGTCCGCAGGGTGAGGCGGCAGGGGTCGATGGACGTCTCATCCTCGGTGAGAGAGGGAAAGCGCCTGCGCAGCCGTGCCACCGAATCCGCCGTCTGCCGGTAGGCGGCGGCACCCGACATCTCCATATAAGCCCGGGCGCTGTCGAGGGAGGCCATGATGGGATAAGACGGGCTGGAGCTGCCATAGATGCTGCCCGCCGCGCGCAGTGCCGCATGGGAGAAAGCTTTGCCGGAAAAGAGCAGGGCACCCTGCCCCATAGCGGGGAGGGTTTTGTGCGCCGACGTGACCACCAGGTCGGCGTGGCGCATGTCGGTATCACCCAGGAAAGGCAAATGCGCGCCGTGGGCGGCATCGACGACGAGGCAGCCACCGTGCCGGTGCACCACCGACGCGATGGCGGGCAGATCGGAGCGCACGCCGTAATATGTGGGCGAGACGATGCACACGGCCTTTGCCGCAGGGTGGGCGCGCATCTGCGCTTCCACGTCGGCGGGGTCAATCGGTGCGGCGATATCCCCTGCGGGCAGCGGCGTTCGGTGGAGGTAAACGGGATGCAGGTCGAGTAGCGCCATCGCATGATACGCTGCGCGGTGGCTGCAGCGGTCAAGCAGAATCTGGCCGCCTGGCCTTGCCGCGAGGGTGAGGGCGGTGTGGAGGCCCTGCGTGGAGCCACCGGTCAAAAACAGGCAGTGCGTCAGGCCGAACACGTCGGCCCAGAGCGCCTCCGCCTCGCCAATCGGTCCCCCGCCGGTATAGAGATCGCCGGTGGGGGCCAGTTCGGTCACGTCGAGCGGGGCAAGGGGGGACAGAGCGTCCAGCGGAAGGCCCTTGCCCTTGTGCCCCGGCATGTGCATGCGCAGGGGGGCCTGCGCTGCGTATGCCGCGAGCGCGTCACAGAGCGGCGTACGCGGTTTGGAATGCGTCATCTCTATTCGTCATCCAGCTTCAAAACCGCCATAAACGCTTCGGTCGGAAGCTGGACACTGCCCAGACTGCGCATCTTCTTTTTGCCCTCTTTCTGCTTTTCCAGCAGCTTCTTCTTTCTCGTGATATCGCCGCCATAGCACTTGGCCAAAACGTCCTTGCGCACTGCCTTCACGGTCTCGCGGGCGATGACCTTGCCGCCGATGGCCGCCTGTACCGGCACCTCGAACAGTTGGCGCGGGATATTATCCTTGAGCTTTTCACACAGGCGGCGGGCGCGGTGATACGCCTTCTCCCGGTGGGCGATAAACGAGAGGGCGTCAACGTGGTCGCCGTTCAGCAGGATGTCTACCTTGACAAGGTCGCTCGGCGCGTAGTGGTCGATCTCATAGTCCAACGATGCGTAGCCCTTGGTGCGCGCCTTGAGCGCATCAAAAAAATCATAGATAATCTCGCCGAGCGGCATGGTGTAGTGCAGCTCCACCAGATTTGCATCGAGATACTGCATATCATGGTATTCCCCGCGCCGCTCCTGACACATGGGCATAATGTTACCCACAAAGTCCGGCGGCGTGACAATAGATACCTTTGCATACGGCTCCCGCGCTTCTATGATGAGCGCAGGGTCGGGGTAGTTGTGCGGATTATCCACCCGGACAACACGCCCGTCACTCGTGGTGATTTCATAGATGACGGAGGGGAGGGTGGTGATGAGGTCGAGGTCAAATTCCCGCTCAAGGCGCTCCTGTATGATCTCCATGTGCAGCATCCCCAAAAAGCCGCAGCGAAAGCCGAAGCCGAGCGCCGCAGAGGATTCCGGCTCAAAGGAGAGGGATGCGTCGTTAAGCTGCAGTTTTTCAAGCGCGTCGCGCAGATCAGGATATTTGGAGCCGTCCTCCGTATAAATACCGCAGTAGACCATCGGGCGTGCGGGGCGGTAGCCGGGCAGCGGGCTTGCCGCGGGGTTTTTCAGGTCGGTAATTGTGTCGCCGACCTGCGCGTCCTTAACATTTTTGATCGATGCGATAAAATACCCGACCTCACCTGCGATGAGCGCATTGCAAGGCTCCATGCCGAGCGGGCGAAGGTGTCCGCACTCGAGCACCTGATGCACGGCGCCTGACGCCATCATCTTGACCTCCATGCCGGACTTTAGGGTGCCCTCCATTACGCGGAAGAGAACGATCACGCCGCGATAGGCGTCGTACTGGCTGTCGATGATTAGCGCCTGCAGCGGCGCGGCGGGGTCACCGGCAGGCGGGGGGATATGCGTGACGATATCCTCCAGCACGGCGTCGATATTCAGCCCGGTTTTTGCCGAAATTTCCGGTGCGTCTTGTGCGGGCAGACCGATGACGTTTTCAATCTCATCCTTTACGCGCTGGGGGTCTGCTGCCGGCAGGTCGATTTTATTGAGCACGGGGCGGATCTCCAGATCGTGTTCGAGCGCGAGATAGGTGTTGGCCAGCGTCTGCGCTTCGATGCCCTGCGCCGCGTCGACAACAAGCACCGCACCTTCACACGCGGCGAGAGAACGGGAGACCTCGTAGTTAAAGTCCACATGCCCCGGCGTATCAATCAGGTTGAGCGCATAAATATTGCCGTCGGCTGCAGCATAGTCAAGGCGTACCGCACGCGCTTTGATGGTAATGCCGCGCTCGCGCTCGAGTTCCATGTTGTCGAGAATCTGGTTTTCCATATCCCGCTGGGCGACGGCATTGCACTTTTCAATCAGCCGGTCGGAAAGGGTGGATTTGCCGTGGTCTATGTGTGCAATAATGGAGAAATTCCGTATTTTTGTCTGGTCGGTCAAAAGAATCACCTCTTACAAGTCGTGGGGCCGGTTCACGGTACTGTCGTCCGCCTTGCGGGATGTGTCGCTGCGGCGGGAAATGCGCTCACCGGTGCCATATATGATCTGGAGCAGGGACTGGTACAGGCCGGGATAGTGCTGGCTCATGGCGGCGTTGTTCATCGGCGGAAAAAGGCCCCGCTCCTTTGCATGTTGACTGAGCGCGTCGACATACTCGCATTCCGCATAGATCAGATCGGTATTGGCGATTCCGGTCATAAATTGGTGGGGGGGGATGGAAAAGAAATCCTCATTTTGCGACGTATCCGCCCGGTATAGATGGCGGAACAGCTTATAGATTGACGTGCCGAGATAATTGGACGCCGCTTGAATGGCGTCCCGCCTGCCGACCTGCCAGAGCAGGTCAAAGAGAAGGGTCAGGGAATTGGACAGAAGACTTTTATTAATTTTAATGAGTGCGTCTCCGTGCAGAAATTTCTCTTCACCATGCTCATACGCATCGGGAGAATGTATCGTGGTCCCGTCCCGCGAGAGCGTGCGGCCGAGCAGGAAATCTGCCGATACATCGTAATAATCGCACGCGCGGATGACAAAGGCAAGCCCCGGTTCCCGCGCGCCATTTTCATAGTGGGAGAGGAGCGCCTGGCTGATGCCTAGGTCTTTTGCTGCGATGCGCTGGCTGAGGCCGCGTTCCTGACGGAGAAGGGAGAGACTTCTCGAAAAATCGGATTGCATAATCAACACTCCTAAAAAACAGTGTGTTATATTCTAACATTGAAATTACAAAAAGTAAAGTACATTCTTCCGGTTTTTGTAGGAAATTCGAATTGCCATTTGTCATATTGGGTGTATAATAAAATAGATGTAAACCGAGATTTATTTGGAGGATGACCGTAATATGTTTGAAAATCTAATTGATGTTCTGAAAAAGAATCCCCGGAAAATTGTCTTTACCGAGGGAACCGAGCCTCGGATTCTGGAGGCAGCCGCCACCCTGAACAAGGATGGATT
>JAJBUC010000107.1 GCA_020860545.1 Oscillospiraceae bacterium
ATCAGAAGTTGGCATCCGTGGCGGTTGTGCAGGCACACCGTCAAAGGCTGCTGCTTGCAAGTATGGGGCACTACCTTAGTCGTGGGGCGGCAGCCGGACCATAAATTTCTGCTTGCTGAACCCGAGGGGGCTATTTTCAATTTTTGCCGTTATCATAAGAGCGACAACCGCCGGGCCCCCGTCCCCCGTAAAGGGTGCAGGGCGGAGCCCTGCCTCCCGCTGAGCAAGCGAAAAAACAGGACAAGCCCGCAACGGGTAAGGGGAACCCCCTCCATAATGAAGTACCGGCGGAGAGAAAAGTGCTATTGCGCCTGTGGAAAGCGATCGGTTTGCCAGGTGTCTTCCCCGAGTGAGTATTGATACGTCACGTTGTCCCCATCAAATGCGTACGAAGGTATCATCACCTTGGCGTTTAGCGCGTTGTAAACCATCTGTGCCGCACTGTCCCGGGTCAGGGCGGCAGAGGGATCCAGACTGCCCAGCCGCTGATACAGGGTTGATTCCTCGCGGTTCGCCCGCGTGTTGACCATGCTTTCCCACTGGTGACCTGTAAAGCCAAAGACCTCCGCATCATAGCCCAGTGCGGTGAGCAGCATTTTCGCGCACTCGCTGCCGGTTACACTGCTGTCGGGGAAAAACTGGCCGCTGCCGTCGCCGCCGATAATTGCGTTGCTGGCGCAGTACTCAATGTAGCCTGCCGCCCAGTGGGCCTGCGTATCGCTAAATGTGAAGGTGACCGGCGGAGTGCTGTCGATCATGCTGCTGTTGCCGCCGCACAGGATGACGGCGATCATCTTGCACACCTCGGCGCGGGTGACGATGCCGTTTGGATCAAAGGTGCCGTTGTCTCGACCACTGATGACATTCAAAGAAACCAGGGTGGAGACCGCCTCTTGATTGACGATGCTGCCGGAATCGGGAAACTGGTCTAAGGCAGTGTCTACCCCAAATACCGCACCGCTGCCAATCGTCAGCAGCAGCGCCGCGGCGGTCATCACAGCGCCCGCTCTCTTGGTTCTTGCGTCCATAATGGATATAATTCGTTTTTTCATTCTAGTTTTACCTCCATAAAAACTGGTGGACAGCGCGGTGGACATCCTTGCCTGATACTTCACCACGCTGATGATTGTCTCACTGTAATCCTGACGCATACGCGCGTCCATACCCTGCACCACTGCCGCGTCACAGGCCATCTCACCGATCAGGTGAAGCTCTCTTGCGTACAGGTGCGCGACAGGATTAAACCAATGTACGGCGGTTGCGGCCAGAATCAGGCACGCATTCCATATGTCCCGGTGCTTATAGTGGACAAGCTCGTGCGTCAGAATAAAGGTGAGGTCCTCCGTATCCAGCTGCGCGTCCGGCAGCAGGATTTTGGGGCGCGTCCAGCCGAGCAGCATCGGGCTGCCGATCAGGGAACACCGGTACAGGCCGATCCGCTTTTTCATGTGCATTTCTGCGGTCAGGCGATGAAACAGGGCAAGCGACGCGCCGTCGGTTACCGGCTCGCTCCAGCGGTTGGCCGTTTTGACAAAACGCGCGTGCCGGAACAGATGATACGCGAGGAAAACAGCCATGCCGATTAGCCAGATGATCCCCGCCACCTGCCACCAGGAAAGCGGGAACGAACCGGCTGCGGGCGCGTCTGGATACGTAATCGGAATGACAGCGCCCGCGTTCTGCCCGCCGCCCTGCGCCAGCTCTGCGGAAGCGGCAACCGGTGCCGCCGCGTCGGCAGGCGTCAGTGCAATGATGCTGCCGCCGAATTGGGGACGGAATGGGATCAGCAGGCCGAGCGCAAGAATCAAGCCTGCAGAATAATATGCCTTTGGCGTACACCACCTTGCAAAAAGCGGATGCAGCCCGATGTAAAGGACGGAAAGCACCGACATGCTCGCTGAGCAGAGCAGCAGCGTGATCATAAAACTGTGCATGGCAGTTCACTCCCCCTGATTCCGCAGCCACCGGCGCAGATCTTCCGTCTCCTGATCGGACAGTGTTTTGTCCCCGTACAGGGTGCTGACCAGCCCGAGCAGGGAATTGTCGTGATATTGCTTTAAAAAGTTCCGGGTCTCAAACCTCGTATAGTCCTCCTTGGCGACCAGGGGGAAATACACGCGGTCTCTGCCGATTTTCTCCGTACGCAAAAAACCGCGCTCGACCAAACGCAGCATGAGGGTAATGACGGTCTGCGCCTTCCACCCCTTCGATGCGCCAAGCTGCTCCATGATGATGTGCGTGGTAATGGGCGGCTCGTTCGCCCAGACGATTTTCATAATTTCAAACTCCGCGTCCGGTAGTTTTTTATATGTGCTCATCCGAAGCTCCTTTCTGTTATTGCGACAATTGTCTACTCTGATATTCTACACTTGTATTAATCGAAAGTCAATCAAAATTTCGGCAGTTTCTGCTTTTTGCTGCGGGGGTTCCCCCTGCCCTTGAGAAGGCTTGCCCCTGTTTTTTCGCTTACTCAGCGGGAGGCAGGGGGTTGTAGCCACCGGCTACAACCCAGCAATTTTGCAATCAAACCGTGATATGATTGCAAAATTGCCGCCTGCGGGCGGTTCTATTGCACGCGAAAGACACCCCTGATGGGTTATCTCCGCACTAAGTGCCGCCCTACGGGCGGTTGTGCTTCGAAACAGCCTGCGGGCTAGTCTTTCACACTATCTTCCGTTCCGTCCCGCTAAGCCTCTACACGCAGCACGCCAACGGGGATAGCGAGCATTCCGTGGCGGATTGTTGGCACAAAAGCAAAACGCAACTGCGCACAGGTTTTGCCG
>JAJBUC010000032.1 GCA_020860545.1 Oscillospiraceae bacterium
GTCATGACTTCACCATATGGAATTTCACATAAAATGCTCCACCCTTCCTGACGAAATTCGCTGCCGATGGGCGCAAATGACAATGCGGATTTAGCTGGTTTTTGTGCGGCAAAATATCTGTCTAACCATTTTATTGTAGCGTTGAATACCGGCATATTGCGTTTTTCCTGCATTTCTTCCGGTACCGCGCCGCCAAAATACTTCTGCCCTTCCAGCCAGAGGCCTACGAGATGATCTGCATCACACGCCAGCGTAACCAAACCAACGGGCGTTGGATAGGCTGTTTTGTAATACATCGTTATCCCTCCCGATTGTTTTCTCCGCCTTGTCCGAGATCTTCTACATTATATCATAATATTCTGTATCATTGTGCTCCAGCATAATTATTTAGCTCATTAAAATTCAAGAATTCAGAGAGTGTCATATTAAACCCCAGTGCTACGTGATGAAGGCTTAACACACGGGGGGTCTTTGTCAATCCACGCATAATATTATCTATGGTTGACTAGTTTAGATCACAGCGTTTAGCAAGATTATTGTATGAAAATCCTCTTTCTGTACAGAGCGAATCAATCCTTTTTCTTATAATTTCTGAATACTCCATTATAATACCCTTTCTATGTCATATATTACCCCAATCATAACAGACGAAAAGGCATCAATTACCCGAATTTTGGTTGACATTTCACCACGAATATGTTACCCGAATATAGGTAATATCGCGAAAGGATGATATAATGGTTGATTATGTAAAGATGTACTTATGTGCTTTTCAATGCAATAACAGAATCATTAGGAGACATTGAAAAAGGTGCAGCTCACTACTGAGGAAATATTCATATCTTCGGCTAAGGAGGAGGCGCAGAAAAACAAAGAGTAGGTCAATGCCAGAATATAAGGAGGCATTGCCCACGAATGGACACCAGATAAATAAAAAAAGCGTCCTGTAATCACTGCGTTTACAGGACGTCCTTTTTCATTGGTGGAGGAGGATGGATTCGAACCATCGAAGCAAGATGCAACAGATTTACAGTCTGCCCCCTTTGGCCACTCGGGAACTCCTCCGTATAAATGCAATCAAACGCGTGGAGCTGGTGGACGGACTTGAACCCCCGACCTGCTGATTACAAATCAGCTGCTCTACCAACTGAGCTACACCAGCTTATAAAACCCGGCATTTTCAATGGTTTGCAATTCCACACGCGCAATTTTCGCGCGATATGCAAGGCTAAGCAGCGGATTTTATTATACTGTAAGTCAAAATGATTGTCAAGCCTTTTCCGCATTTTTACGCGCTTACATCCGCACAAGTTTCCGGAAGGATTCTGGCGTAGGGGCATAGAAGGCGGCAGGCGCGTTGCCCACCGGCCGGGTCAGCTCCAAGGCGTTTGCATGGAGGGCCAGCCGACCGATGGGATTTGTCTTTGCGCCGTACTGCTTATCTCCCGCCACCGGATGACCCAGATCCGCCAGATGCACACGGATCTGATTTTTCCGTCCGGTTTCCAAATCCAGCGCAAGCAGCGTGTACGGGGCCTGCCGAGCCAGCACACGGTAATGGGTAACCGCTGTTTTCCCGCCCTGCCCCGGCGGCACGGAGTAGACAAGGTGCGTCTTCGTCTCACACAGCTCAGAGCGTACCGTGCCCTCCTGCTGCTGCACCTGTCCTTCCGTCACCGCCAGATATCCGCGGCGTCGGACAAGTGTCGCCCAGTTATCCTGATAAAGGCGCTTCATCGCCTCTGTCTTTGCAAAAAGCAGCACGCCTGAGGTGTCCCTGTCCAAACGGTGGACAATGAAAACACGCCCACCATTTTTTTGCTGCAGATACTCGTTTACCTGGCGATACACCGTGCGGTCTTTTACCCGCTCGGTCGCGATGGTCAATATACCCGCAGGCTTATCCACGACGAGGATATCCTCATCCTCATACAGCACCGGAAACGGGCACACTGCGCGGACCGGCTCCGGCGGGCGGATCTCCACCCGCTGGCCGGGCCGGAGGGGATAATCAAACTGTCTGACCGGCTTGCCGTCCACCCAAATCTGGCCCCACTTTAGCAGGGATTTTAGATTGTTGCGGGATTTCCCTTTCCCGTTTTCCAGAAGAAATGGGAGCAGTGCGCACGGCTCCTGTACAAAATAGCTCTGGCGTTCCATATGCCACCCGCTTCTCGTAAAATGTATGCATCACCGCATGGAATAGAGCACTTTAGCCGACTCGGCACGGGTAATGGGGCTGGTCGCGTTAATCTTATTATTTGAGCCGGTGATAATCCCCTGTCCCACGAGCGACGCGACGTAAGACGCCGCCCATGACGGCACCTGCTCCGCATCGGTAAAGGCAGATAGGCTCACCTCAGGGAAGCCCCTCGCCTGAATACGCCCGAGCACCGTCATCGCTTCCGCTCTGCTGAGGTTGGCCTGCGGATTACACAGAAGCTTGCCGCCGCTCTGCGTCCCCTGTACGACACCGAGAGCGTACAAGGCCTTGAAGCTGTCAAGTGCCCAGTCTGGAATGCTGCCCGCATCGGCAAAGGGAAGGCTTATTCCGCTGTATGCGCTGCTATCCAGCTCCATCCAGCGCGCCAGCATGGTGAAGAATTCCGCCCGCGAGATATTGGAATCCGGATAGTAATAGCGCCCCTTGCTTGTCTGCGTACCGTTTGCCACCTGAATATCATAGAGGTAATCAATATACATTCTCCCCCAGTGGCTCGACACATCCTGGAATATCTGTGCTTTCCCGGATACGGCAGGCAAGTCGGCGCTGCCGCGCGCGCGGTTGCCGCTGGCATCCGACGCGATGATGGCGATGTGATGGGTCTGGCTGTCCGCCTCCGGCAGCGTCGCGGTCAGCGTCCCTGTGCTGGCATCCCATGTAAAGTCACGGGCAATCCCATCCAGCGTGAGCGCGATATTTTCTTTGTAAATGGCGGTATCCACATTATCTGTGATGGTTGCGCTCAGCTGTGTCCCGCTGCTTGTTACCGTAATCGCAGGCGCGGTTGTATCCTGCGTGGTGGTGTTCCCGGTTGTAATCTGATCCAGATAGAGCGTCCCCGTCGTTTTCGCGCCGCCGCTATAGACAATCTGCATGCTCTCTATGGTTGCTGCCCCGCTCGGGATCTCCGCCGTGACCCACTTCCAGCCGGTAAAATCCAGTGTTGTCAGTGCTACCGTACTCTGCACGCCGGACGCGTCTGCGAGCTTCGCAGTGAGCGCATTGCCTGAGCCGTCCCCGTATACCCACAGACGGAGGTAACCGTCGCCGCTCCCCAGTGTCATAGAGGCTACCGCCGATGCGGTGCCTGAATCGGTGGTGTCATAGTCAAGGCGGGCACTCTTCAGACCGTATTTTACATAATTGAGATCATCCTCAAGAGAAACCGTCATACCGGAACCGGCGGTAAGAGAAAGGTCCGATTCAAAGGATGCCACCTCGGTCACCTTTCCGACCACGGTGACCGGTATACTGGTAGATTTCCCTCCGGCGCTGACAGTGATGGTACCCGTACCGCCGGTGCCATTGGCGGTAAATGCGCCGGTTTGGTCGATGGTACCGACCCCGCCGCTGACCGACCATGTAAAGGCGGTGTCAGTCGAATACATAGTGAGTCCTTTGTACGTCGCCGTCGCCGAAAGATCCACCACCCAATCCTGCCGCGCCTGTAAGCTGGTCATCTCCTGACCGGTGCTCTCGTTGATCACCTTGATGCTGTCCGCCTTATTCCACGTGGTAAGGTACGCAGACCCTGTGGCATTCCCGTCTGTGGCCTGCACCTGCACCACACTGCCGTCCGTTGTACCTGCGGTAAACAATCCGTCTGTGGTCACCGTACCGTCGCCGCTCACAACAGAGTACTCCGGCTGACCCCCATAGGACATGGCGTAGTAGTTCGTATCAAGACCTGTGCTTTTCATCTGCACCGAGGAGCCCGCCAGAATCATCCCACCGTTCGGCGACACCTGCAGCGCCCCCAGCTCTCCGGTCGCCTTCTGCGTTGTGGTGAGGAACAGTGCCGTGCTGACCGAGCGCTGCGAGCCGTCGGACGGACTGTTGATCACCTGCATGCTGGAGCTGTCCGGGTAGGTCACACCGGTCGTGGTGGAGCCACCGCCGTCCATGGCAATTGCCTCCACACAGCCCAGCTCCACCAGCCGCTGCGCCACCTGCGTCATGGTCGCACCGACGCTATGCCCGGACTGGTTGCCGTCTATGGTATAAAAAATCACACTGCCGTCCTCCTTGACGCCAACCGCGCTACGCGCTCTTTGCCCCGTCTCCAGACCACTTTCCACGACCCCGTTCGTCACCATCTTATACAGCCCGCCGAGTGCAGTGGTCGCCTCAGACCACCGTGCGTCGGGTGCACAAACATCAATGTCGACCGTGTCGCCTACCGTAAGATTTTTCACCCGCTCAACCAGTGTTGCATCCGCCTGCTTATTAATAGACAGGATGACACAGCCGGACGGGATTGTGGTAGCGCTGCTGGTCTCAATCACCTGTTCCACCACATACTGGACGCGTCCGCCCACCTTGAGTTTATCGGAGGTGGTTACCTGGTACCCCTGGCTGCTCGTAACCGTCTCCCCAAGATTGTCGGTTACCGGACGCAAAATCACGTCCACGCCCTCACTTGTGTTGCGCGTGGTGGAGTAAAAATCCTCTGTGAAGATATAATACCCACCCTCCACGGCGCGCACTTTATTAATGCCGCCGTTCACCGCGTTGGTCTCCCCCAAAAAGGAGGCTGTGATGGTAATATCATGCTTTTTGATAAAGGCGGTGCCGTCCGGCAAAAACCCGATGCCGTAAAAATACGGAGTACAGACACGGATCACACCGTCGGTGATGACAATGCCGATGGGGTTGCCGGTCGCAAACACAAAGTAATCACCGTTTATACCGCTCACGACGCGCTTACCCTGTGATTCCAGTCGCTTCGCCATAGTGCTGAGCGTCTCCAGCTTTGATACGTTTTCTCCATAGGACACCGTTGGCGTGACCTGTGTATTGGGTGTATATGTAAAATACCACTCCTTACGAAAATCGGAGTAGGTATCGCTCCAAATGGTTTCGCTTGTGAGCGTGGTCCCAGTTGCAATTTCACTCGTATCTCGCTTCAATTCCGTCCCCATTGCCTGGGATGCCGATGCCGCGGGGGCAATCGCACACGCCAATACCAGCGTCAGTGCCAGTGCCCTTTGCTTAAATTTACTCTTCATTTCTCTGGTAATCCTTTCTAATTTAAACGTCTGACCGGAAAGGATGCCACAACCATCCGCGCAATCCCATCGGCAAAAATATACAACTTATGTTAACACACTTCCCATGCGATGTAAATACGGGATCGCTTGCTCCGGCTACATCCCGTCTTTGAGCTCCCGCTCTTTTTCGCTGCTGCGCAAGAGGGGCATGGTTTTGGCAAGGGTTGCCGCCTCCTGCACTTCCAGCAGCCGGCCAATCAGCTCATTGGAGACCAGAAAGCCCTTTGGGGTAAAGTGCCAGCGGCGGTCGTGTCGCGCGGCCCAGCCCTGCTGCTCAAACTCCTGCAGCTTTTGCTCAATCGGCTCAAAATTCATAAAAAACTCCCGCCGGTATTCCCACTCTTCTATCCCCCGCGTGGTGCGCAGATGGAGCATCAGGTACTCTGTGCCGCGCTCCTGCTGGGCAATCAGCTCATATTCGTCCACCAGCACACCGCCGTTGCAGGCCCGTTCAATATACAGCTCCAGATCCTTTACAAAAGAATATCTTCGCCCGCCAAAATCAGAGTGCGCGCCCGGCCCAAAGCCAATATACGGCCGCCCCATCCAATACTTCAGGTTGTGACGGGACTGACAGCCCGGGCGGGCAAAATTGGAGATTTCATATTGATGGTAGCCCGCGAGCGCCAGCCGCTCCACCATCCAGAGATACATATCGGCCTGCAGATCCTCGTCGGGCAGTATCTCTCCGTGAATCACACGCTGATCGAGCGGCGTGCCCGACTCCACCTTGAGACCGTAGCAGGACATGTGCTCGAGCTGCAGCGCAAGCACCTGCTCCACGGTATTCTTCCAGCTTGCCATATCCTGCCCCGGCAGCCCGAAAATCAGATCGGCACTGATATTTTTTATTCTGGCCTCCCGCGCAGCACCGACCACCTGCTGCACCTGCGCAAAGGTATGCAGTCTTCGCAGCGACGCAAGCTCACGATCCGACGCGGACTGCACGCCGAGCGACAGCCGGTTGACCCCCGCGCGGCATAGTTCAGTCAGCCGCCGCTTATCCAGACTGTCCGGATTCCCCTCCAGCGTAATTTCCGCATCCCGCGCGACGTCAAAGCTCTTTTGCAGGGTACGCAGAAGGGTGCGCAGGCGTTTTTCGCCAAATATACTTGGGGTTCCGCCGCCGAAATAGATCGTATCCACACGATAGCCGCCGGCGAGCGGTGCCGTCTCTTTGATATGGATCAAAAGTGCTTTGAGATAGTCGTCCATGCGAGACTCCTTCCCCGCGAGGGAATAGAAATCACAATAGTCACATTTACTGCGGCAAAAGGGAATATGCACATAGATACCCAGATTACCTGCCATATCCGGTTTACCCCGCTTTCCTGAATGCGCTTCCGGGTTGCAATATCGTGCAAAAGTGAGTAAGATACGGATAGCGCCCTCTATATTCCAATTTTTTATTTTATACTTTTTTTGGCAAAAAGCAATGCAGGTGAGGAAATGTAATATATTTCCTCCAGAAACGAGGTATTCTATGCCAGAATGCAAACCGCGGCGGCTGTCGCTGACCATTGACGCGTCCCTCTCCGGCAAAACGGTAGCTGAAGTGCTCCGCGAGCAGCTTCACCTCTCCGGCACCATGGTAAAGCGCGCAAAACGGATTCCGGACGGCATTTTGCTCGATGGCATCCCGGTATTTGTGATCGTGCGTGTCCGGTCCGGGCAGAGGCTTTCCGTTGTCATCGGGGACACCGCAGAGGCAGGCGATCTTATTCCGACGCCGGGCTCTCTGCATATTGTGTTTGAGGATGAAGATCTGCTCATCCTTGACAAGCCCGCCGGACTCCCTGTCCATCCTCATACGGGAGAGCAGGTGCATACCCTCGCCAATCATGTCGCCTTTTATTACGGACAGACGGGGCAGCACGGCCGCTTTCGCCCGGTGAACCGCCTGGATCGCGGCACCTCTGGGCTCCTCTGCGTCGCCAAGCACGCCCACATACAGTCCCTGCTGAAGGCTCAACTGCACACCGGCGCTTTCGCGCGGCGGTATTATGCCGTCTGTGTCGGCGCACCTGAACCATCTGCCGGATTCATCGACGCACCCATAGGCCGCGCCACAGACTCCGCCATCCGGCACATGGTGTGTCCGGATGGAAAGCCGGCACGCACCCGCTATGAAACCCGCCGTGTCCACGGTAAATTTGCGCTTGTTGACCTGCTGCTGGAAACGGGGCGCACCCATCAAATCCGGGTACACATGGCGTACATCGGCTGCCCGCTTGTGGGCGATTTTCTCTACGGAACCGAGGCCCCCCTCATCGCCCGCCCGGCGCTTCACGCGCGCAGCCTGTGCCTCACCCATCCCCTCACCGGCGTCGTCCACACATGGCACAGTCCACTCCCCGAGGACATCCGCGCGCTGCTTCCTTCGCTTTAGATACCCGTCAGGTCGAACGGCGGGATAAAGCACGCGTCTCCCGATGTGCGCTCCTGCACAAACCCCTCCAGGCCCAGCTGGCGCATGTAGTCGGTGGCCGCGCGCACTTCCGAGCCGCGCACGGCGCGCCCAAGCGGCGGGTACTCCGCCGCTTGGGCCCACGGCGTGTACTGGCTCATGAGGGAAAACAAAATTGTCCCGCGCGGGAAGGTCTCCGCCACCCAGTCCATCACAGCCTTTGCGCCCACAAGCTGCCCGGGCAGCAGGAGATGCCGGATGACCACGCCACGGCGGAGCAGACCCTCCGACAGGACGCACGGTCCCGTCTGCCGCACCATCTCCCGTATGGCCGCCGTGGCGACCTCCGGATAATCTGCCGCGCCAGAATAGCGGCCGCTGACAGCTGCGTCCAGATATTTCAGGTCGGGCAGGTACACCTGTACCTTTCCCTCCATGCGGCGCAGGGTTTCTACTTTATCATACCCGCCGGAGTTCCACACGACCGGCACCGGCAGCGGCACCTCAAGCAGCGCGTCGAGGACGTGGGCGTAATGCGTGGGGCTGACAAAATTGATATTATGCGCCCCCTGCCGGACCAGCGACAGGCAGATCTCCCGCAGGCGGTCGACGGAAATCGCTTGCCCAAAATTCCGGCGGTTAATTTCCTCATTTTGACAAAAAACACACCCCAGCGTACATCCGGAGAAAAACACCGTGCCCGAGCCGCGCGTCCCCGCAATGGGCGGCTCCTCCCACAGGTGCAGCGCGGCGCGGGCTACCACCGGCAGGGACGGCATGGCGCAGACCCCCTCCCCTGCGGTCTCACTGCGCAGCGCGCCGCAGCTGCGCGGGCATATGCTGCACCGCAAGTCAACCGCCCTCCTTCCGTTTCACGCGCCAAGATAGCTTTTTACGCGCCTAAATAGCGCTCTACCAGCGGCAAAAAGCGCTGGAAGGCGTTCGGCACCGCGTACACGTGCCGCAACGCGGCGCGATCCGCCCAAACCCAGCCCTCCGGCAGCGCGGCGTCCGCCGCACGGAGCACCTGCGCGGTCATGTGCCACTCAACATGCGTAAAAATGTGCTTTGCCGTGCCGCCGGGCTCCGCCACAAGCGGCGTAACCGGAAACGGCGCAGGCGCGCACTCATTCGGATATTCCCATAAACCCGCAAGCAGCCCGCGCGCCGGACGCCGCCGCAGCGCCACACACCCGTGGTGAAAGATGAAGAACACGGTGCGCTCCTCCACCCGCCGCGCCTTCTTCGCCGCCTTCACAGGGAGGTCGGCGGTGCGGTTTTGCAGCTTTGCGGCACAGAATTCCGCCGCCGGGCACTGCCCGCACAGCGGCAGGCCGTTGGGCAGGCAGACCAGCGCGCCCAAATCCATCAGCGCCTGATTAAAATCGCCCGGCGCAGCGGTTGGCATCACCGCCTGCAGCCCCGCGCGCATGCGCTTTTTTGTCTCTGTACCGGAAATATCCGCGTCGTCCCCCGTCAGGCGCGCTACGACGCGCAGTACATTGCCGTCCACCGCCGGGACGGGCACGCCGAAGGCGATGGATGCGATAGCGCCCGCCGTATATTCACCCACGCCTGGCAGGGAGAGCAGGTCCTCATATTGTGACGGGAATACGCCGCCATATTCCTCGACGATGCGGCACGCCGCTTTTTTCAGGTTTCTTGCCCGGTTATAATACCCCAGCCCCTGCCAGAGTTTCATAAGCCGGTCGTCCTCCACAGCTGCCAGCGCTTCCACCGTCGGCAGTTCCTCCATAAATCTGCGGTAGTACTCCAGCACCGCCGCCACGCGGGTCTGTTGCAGCATCAGCTCCGACACCAGCACATGGTATGGCGTCGGCTCCGCACGCCAGGGTAAATCCCGCGCCGTCTCCGCATACCATTGCAGCAGCGGTATCGGCAATTGTTCCAGTTGCGTCAAGTTTGGCCCTCCATACATTTAAGATGCTGATTGCCTGTACTTCTTGCGATTGGGCTTCCCCTCGGCAAGGCGTACCGACAAACGGCAATCGCCCAATACATTCGCCCCCCATCGTATACATTTTCCTACGACAGGGGGCTATCTTGCATTGTTCATATCTCTGTAAACATCATTCACTTTCAGCGATCAATCTTTGTATTGCCTGTGTACTTCCCGCCAGAACCTCCTGCAGCTCTGCAAGCAGTGCGTCCTCGCTTGTCTCTTCCTTTGCGCGCTGCTCAATGGCAAAAGCGACCTCGTAAAGCCGCGTTAGGCTCAGATTGCCCGCAGCACCCTTCAGCGTGTGTGCCGCGCGCTGCAAGCCTTCATAATCAGCATCCGCCGCAGTGGTTACAATCTCCTCCACCAACGGCACGGCATCAAATTTCTTTAGAATTGATAAATAGAGCTTGAAATTGTTCATCAGTCGGTCAGTGCCTTCGCACACATCAATATACGGCAGGTACGCCTCGTTTCCATCCAGACCCATTGGGTACGCCTCCTTCTATTTATGCTGACTCATGCATCTCATTATAACAGCATCCATACCGGTTTACAAGAAAGCGTTGCCACAGGAGCACCAACCCATCTGGATTTGTGCTCCTGTGGCAACGCGGTAATACACATAGCATGTTGCCATATTTCCATCCATTCAATTGCAGTTCGGGCAGGGCGGTGTGAAGCGGTTGCCGGAAAAAAAGCTGCCTCTCAGGAGAAATCAGGGCAAAATTGCCTTTTTTACCGCTGCACCTTCTCCTGATCGAAACATATAATGGTGTGAACGCCACTATAATATTGGATGGAGGATGCTGTTATGCCAAAATCAAACCCCGGTCTGGATCATCTGATGGATGACCCCAAAGCCGCCACCCTGTTGAAAAACAAAAAACTCCTCAATGAGCTCCTGGAGTCCCCCGACACAAAAAATATCATTGATTTAAGGAATAATCAGGCGTGTGGTTCCATCCAGTCGGCAGCGGACGCCGCCGCGAAAGGGGACACTACACAGCTTTCCGGCATTTTAGACGAGGTCATGAAGAGCAAAGAGGGCAGTCAGGCCGTATCCCGCATTCAAAAAAACATCCCAAAAGCGGAATAAAATCAGACTGTGTGTCGGCAAGGGAGGTGAGAGCATATGGCGGAGATGGACGAAAAGCTAAACGCCATCTTAGGGAACTCCGAAGCGATGGAGCAGATCATGGCCATCGCCAAGTCCGTATCCAACAACAGCGCGCCGTCTCCAGAGCCGCAGACGGAGGCGCAGGCACCGGAGGAGCCGCGCACTTCTGCCGACGGAGAAGACGGCGAAGCCGCACCCGCCGCGCCGGGCGGCTCATTCGATTTCAGCGCCCTGCTTGAACTGCTCGGTCAGGGCGACAGCCCGCTCTCCCTTCTGCGCGACTTAGACCCCGCCATTTTGCAGAAAGCCGCCGGGCTTTTCTCGTCATACGGCGCAGAGGACGATAAGCGCGTGTCACTGCTCACCGCCCTCAAGCCGTTTGTGAAAGAAGTGCGGCAGCCGAAGGTTGACAGGGCTATACAAATCGCGAAGCTGTCGCGTATTATCCGCATCGCCTTCCAATTCCTGAAAAAGGAGGGAGATGAGCCCGATGTATAACCGTTACATACCAAACGGGAGCGGCTTCACCCGCATCACGGAGGATGAGGACCCGCCTTCCGGCGCGCCTGAGGATCCGAACCGGACAGCGCATTCGCCTGAGGAGCCTGCTCAGGAGAAAAAAGGTCTGCTCGGCGGACTGCTCAAGGGTTTGAAGCTTGAGAAGCTCGACACGGGCGATATCCTGCTCCTGCTGATTATTCTGTTTATTTTTTTGGATGGAGACGATACGGAGCTGCTCATCGCGCTCGGCCTTTTCCTTGTTATGGGGCTGGAATAGCGTCCGTCGCCTCAACCGTATGCAGTGCCGTGCCGTCCGGCAGGGCAAACGATGTACCCGCCGACACGGGGCGCTCAACCTGTCCGGAAGACATGCGGTAGCAAAGCACCTCACCGTCCCATATTTCGGCGCAGACCAGCAACCCGCTCTCTACAGAAATCCAGTAGCGCCGCTCATAATGCTCTATGCCGCCGTCCACCGCGACATAGACGCAGGGCAGATCGTTCCAGCTCTCATACCCGCTCTGCCGGATATCTTCCTTATCCATCGCGAGCACATCCTCATAGGTTGGGATTCTCTGCCCATCCACATCGGCGGACTTTTCGTCCGCCGGTGCGCTTGCCGCGCTCCCGCTCCCGGCGTACCACCACCACAGCGTGCCGTCGCCCACAATGGAAGTGCGCACGACGCCGTTGGCACTTGTGGTCTGCGTCTTGGTCCAGCCGTCGTCCGACCATGTCTGCATTGTCGTTTCACTGCTGCTGCCGTCCTGCGCGAAATCCTCCACCTTCAGCGTGCGATAATAGCTCTCCGGGCGTGTCAGCGTGGCGATGACATCCTGCACGGTGTCCGGCGTAACCTCAATCCATATCAGCTCCGTATCCGGGTCAACGATCATCTGTGTGTCGGTACCCAGTACCTGGGGCATCGTAATCGGGTCAAGATTCAGGACAAACAGATTGCGCCCAAAGGCTGCAAATACCGCAATGGCAATGACAACCGCAGTGAGTATAATCAGTGTGTTCCGGTTTTTGGTTTCCATCGTCTCTCCCCCTCTCCGATTGCGGATATGTTTATGCCCCAAAAGGCTCCGGCGGCGTATCCCGCATACCAAAATGCCATGCAATTGCATCCGCGATGCGGCGGCAGGCCAGCCCGTCACCATAGGGGTTCACCGCATGCGCCATGCGGGCATATGCGTCCGGGTCCTCCAGCAATTCCGATGCCATGCGTACAATCTGCGCCTCATCTGTCCCAGCAATTTTCACCGTGCCCGCCTCTACCGCCTCGGGTCGTTCGGTCTCCCGCCGCAGGACAAGCACCGGGCGGCCCAGCGCGGGCGCCTCCTCCTGCAGTCCGCCCGAATCGGTCATGACCAGATAGGCGCGCGCGAGCAGGTTGTGCATCTCCAGCACATCGAGCGGCTCAATCAGGTGAATCCGCGGGTGTCCGGACAGGTACCGCTCCGCTGTCCTGCGCACCGCGGGGGAGAGGTGCATCGGATAGACAAGCTCCGTATCCGCAAAGGTGTCGGCAATACGCCGCAGGGCCTTCATAATATGCTCCATCGGCGCGCCGTAATTCTCCCGCCGGTGGCAGGTGACGAGTATGATGCGCCGCGCACCCTCCCCCAATGTATTCAGGCGGGGGTCTGAAAAGCGGTGCCCTTGCCGCACCGTTTCCCGCATCGCGTCGATCACGGTATTCCCGGTGCGAAACACCCCTTTTGTGATATGCTCCGCCGCCAGATTCCTGCAATTTTGCTCCGTCGGGCAGAAATGAAGCGTCGCGATATCGCTTACAAGCCGCCGGTTCATCTCCTCGGGGAACGGGGAGTAGATATCTCCGGTGCGCAGGCCCGCTTCCACATGCCCGACCGGGATTTTCCGGTAAAATGCCGCCAGCGCCCCGGCAAAGGTAGTGGAGGTATCCCCATGCACCAGCACAAGGTCGGGCCGGGCTGTGTGCAGCACCTGTTCCATCCCCGCAAGACACTTTGTGGTGATGCTCGAGAGTGTCTGGCTCGGTTCCATAATATTCAGATCAAAATCCGGCTTGATCGCAAAAATCTCCAGCACCGAATCCAGCATCTCCCTGTGCTGCGCCGTGACGCAACACAGGCTTTCCAACTCTTCACGCCGCGCGAGTTCTTTGACAAGGGGTGCCATTTTAATGGCCTCGGGCCGGGTGCCGAATATGGTCATGATACGCACGCTCACCGCTTGTCCACCCCCTTTTCCTGTTTGGCGGGAGGGGCTTCCTCCTGTCCGGGCGGCTTTTTATTGTTGCCGTTGTTGTTATTATGCAGGAATATCGTTGCCGCAACCACGCCTGCCGCGCAAAGCGCGATCAGGAGAATCATCGCCTTGAGCGCCCCGCTCGTCGTCAGCACCACGGCGCTGAGCCCTAAAATCGCACTGATAATATACAGCACCGCCACCGCCTGCTTTTGGTTAAAGCCCATGTCGATCAGCCGGTGGTGGACATGGCTGCGGTCGGCCTGCATGGGGCTCTGCCCGCGCGCAATGCGGCGCAGAAAGGCAAAGCAGGTATCGAAGATCGGCAGGCCCAGCATCAAAAACGGCACCGCGAAGGAGATAATCGTATAGAATTTAAACAGTCCCTGCACCGAGACCACCGCGAGGATAAACCCCAAAAAAGTCGAGCCGGTGTCCCCCATAAAAATTTTTGCCGGATTGAGATTGTACGGCAGAAAACCAAGGCAGCCGCCCGCAAGCGCCGCCATCAAAATTGCCACATCGCCCGCGCTGCACACCAGCGCGATGACCACCAGCGTCAGAGAGCTGATGGTCGAAACACCACAGGCGAGGCCGTCAAGCCCGTCGATCAGGTTGACCGCGTTTGTAATCGCCACAATCCAGATGACCGTGACGGGAATGGCAAGCCAGCCCAAATTCCAGTAGGGATTTTCCGAAAAAATATTGGGGTTTGACAGCGTTGCGATCACATTGCCGGAGAGCACCGCCACCAGCGCCGCGATAATCTGCACCACAAATTTAAACTTTGCCGACAGGTTATAAATATCATCAAAAATGCCCAGCACGACAATGATCACCGCGCCAAGCAGCATGCCGCGCACGGGGGTTGTTAATTCGGCAAAAAGGATAGTTGACAGAAGGAACCCCAGAAAAATTGCAAGCCCCCCCATGCGCGGAATGGGACGTTTGTGCATCCGCCGCTCGTCCGTCGGCACGTCAACCGCGCCGACGCGGAAGGCGAGACGCTTGACAACCGGCGTCAATATCACCGCAAAGAGAAAGGCGACCGCCAATGCCGCCGCCACAACGGCAATGCCATTTAAATCTGTATTCATTCGTTACAGTACTCCTTCAAAACGCATCCGCTGCTGGCTCATATTGCGAGAAAGCCGATCTTTTTATACACTTTCCGCAGGGTCCTTTCCGCCGTTTGCGACGCCCGCTGCGCCCCTTTGCGGTAGACCTCCTCCAAATATGCCTTGTCTGCAAGCAGGCGGGCGGCTTCCGCACGGATGGGGCTCAGGAGCGCGACCACCGCGTCTCCGACCGCGGTTTTAAACGCGCCGTAGCCTTGCCCCGCAAACGCCCGCTCAATTGCCTCATAGTTCTCCCCGGTGCAGGCGGCGTAAATCTGCATCAGATTTGACACCCCCGGCTTTTCCGCGCGGTCATAGCGCACGCATCGCTCCGTGTCGCTGTCTGTGACCGCTCTTTTGAACTTGCGCATAATCTCTTCCGGCGAATCCATCAGGTGGATGCTGCCGCTTTGATCCTTGTCTGATTTGGACATCTTATCCGCGGGGTCGGCAAGCGACATGACGCGCGCGCCAACCTCCGGAATATACGGCTCCGGAATTTTAAATACATCGCCATATATCCCGTTAAACCGCTGCGCCACATTGCGCGTAAGCTCCACATGCTGCTTCTGATCCTCCCCCACCGGCACATAATCCGGCTGGTACAGGAGAATATCCGCCGCCATCAGCGCCGGATAGGTAAAAAGCCCGCCATTGATATTTTCCGCGTTTTTCGCCGATTTGTCCTTATACTGTGTCATGCGGGAGAGCTCCCCGAACATGGTATAGCAATTGAGCACCCAGCCGAGCTGCGCGTGATGCGGCACATGCGACTGCACAAACAGCACATTCTTCTCCGGGTCCAATCCGCAGGCGATGTACTGCGCAAGCTGCTCGAGTGTATTGCGGCGCAGGTCGGCGGGTACCTGGCGGCTTGTAATGGCGTGCATATCCGCCATAAAATAATAACAGTCAAATTTCTCCGCACGATCTGCCCAGTTGCGGATCGCGCCCAGATAAGACCCCAATGTGAGCGCGCCGCTCGGCTGAATACCGGAGAGCATTACTTTCTTTTCTGATTCCATGCCAACAACTCCTCAAGGATACAATCAATGTATTATTTTATCACAGTTGCCCCGTCTTGACAATCCCGCAATATTTTGAGCTTCCCCCTTTGTTACGAAAGCGTAGCATAAGAACAGAGGATAACGTGCCATGAATGCCATTCGTGTTTTACACCGCGTCTTGTACCTGCTTACCAGCCTAATCGAAAAGTGGTTTCCCTGTCATATCCATGCCCGCAGGTTGCCTTATGCATAATAATGTGCTATTCTATAAATAAGTAA
>JAJBUC010000149.1 GCA_020860545.1 Oscillospiraceae bacterium
CAGCACCAACGCGGGCACAGGAAGCATAACGGTAACCGTGACGGCTTCCTCCACGGGCAGCGTCCTGTCCGGCGCAACGGTGAAAGCGACGTATAACGGCACAACCGCGACGTATACAACGGACAGCAGCGGTGTTGCCGCCATAACGGGCGCGGAGCTCGGGGACTACAGCGTAACGGCGTCCTACAGCGGATATACATCAACGACGGAATCCGTCACATTGACGCAGGCCGCGCAAGACCAGAGCGTCGATATGGCGCTTGTAAAATCCAGCAGCGGCGGCGGTGGCGGCAGCAGCTCAAGCAGCGCTACATTGCTCGTGCGCGGTATTGACAAGGCGTCCGGAAGAGTGATCTATGAGGACAGCACAAGTGCGACAGTGGGGCAAAGCAAGACCGTGGCCGCGCCGTCCATCGACGGCTATGCGTTAGATTCGGATGCGGAAGCATCGCAAACGATCACCATCACGAGTGGTACCAATACCGTTACCTTCTACTACAATGATGTCTCGGAGGACAGTGACGGCACCGGCACCGCCAGCGATACCGGCGCAGACACCGGCACCGAGACGGGCGTTCTTGAAATGGACGAGCATATTGACTACATCGACGGCTATGCGGACGGTACAGTGAGGCCGGACAACAACATTTCAAGAGCGGAAGTGGCGGCAATCTTCTTCAAGCTGCTCAAGGACAGTGGGAAAAATGTGGCGGCAGCGGGCACCTTTACGGATGTGGCCGCCGACAAGTGGTATGCGCAGAGCGTAAACTATCTGGCCTCCATTGGCATCCTTGACGGCTATGCAGACGGCACGTTCAGGCCGGAGCAGACGATCACGCGTGCGGAGTTTGCCGCAATCGCGTCCCGGTTTGACAAGCTGGAAGCATCCGAGAGCGTGGTATTTAGTGACGTTTCGGCAGACCACTGGGCTGAGGGGTATATCAATTCTGCCTATGTGAAGGGCTGGGTGACCGGCTTTGCAGACGGGACCTTCAGGCCGGACGAGTCGATCACAAGGGCCCAGACCGTGACGATCATCGACAACGTGCTGGACAGAAAGATCCAGAAGGAGAACATCCCGGAGGAGCTGTATGGTACCTACAGTGATTTGACGGAGGATCATTGGGCATTTGAAGCGATCATGGAGGCCTCGATAGAGCATGACTATGAGCGCCAGAGCGACGGCACGGAGCTTTGGCACTAGAGCAGGCATCGGCAAGGTAAATGGAAAAGAAGGAGCCCGTATAGGCGCTTCTGCACAGTTTGGCATCTGAATCATCGGAAAATCCTGTTGTTAAGGTACGCTAAGTACGTTGGCAACAGGATTTTCACTTATATGTAAGTATAATTATTCTTGCGACGGTGAACCTATCCATATGGAGAAATGTAAGGATGTGATACCCGTGAACGAAAATCCGACGCCCAATCGACTGATGCATGAAACCTCGCCTTATCTGCTGCAGCACGCCCAAAATCCCGTGGATTGGTGGCCGTGGTGTGAGGAGGCCTTTGCCAAGGCGAAGGCGGAGGATAAGCCGGTATTCCTCTCCATCGGGTATTCGACCTGCCACTGGTGCCATGTGATGGAGCGGGAATCCTTTGAGGATGAGGAGGCTGCGGGACTGCTCAACGATGGGTTTATCGCCGTCAAGGTGGACAAGGAGGAGCGGCCGGACATCGACAGCGTCTACATGGGGGTCTGTCAGGCGCTCACAGGGCGCGGGGGCTGGCCGCTGACGATATTGATGACGGCGGAGCAGAAGCCCTTTTTTGCGGGTACCTATCTCCCACATCGCGTCCGCTTCAGGCAGACCGGCCTGCTGGAGCGGCTGGAGCTGGTGCGGGAGCAGTGGAAGACCGACCGGGCGCGCCTGCTGCGGTACGGCGAGCAGATCACGGCGGCAGCGGAGCACGAGGGCACGGCTGCGGTATCCTCCCAATACGACTGCCGGCAGGTGGTTGCGCTTGCGTACGCGCAATTGCTGGGCAGCTTCGACAGCCGGGACGGCGGGTTTGGAGCCGCCCCCAAATTCCCCACGCCCCACCAGCTCCTGTTTTTGCTGCGCTGCCACCACCTCCATGTGGGGGACCGCGCGCTGGAGATGGCGGAGCAGACGCTGACCGCCATGTAC
Source organism: Oscillospiraceae bacterium (assembly GCA_020860545.1). GTDB lineage: Bacteria > Bacillota > Clostridia > Oscillospirales > Oscillospiraceae > JAJQEJ01. Next base: position 2,133 of record JAJBUC010000149.1, read on the forward strand.
CGGGGCGGAATTTACGACCATATCGGCGGCGGCTTCTCCCGCTATTCCACCGACCGGCAATGGCTCGCGCCGCACTTTGAAAAGATGCTCTACGACAACGCGCTGCTTGTCATGGCGCTGCTGGAGTGCTATCAGGTGACCGGGAAGGAGCGCTACCGGTACGCCGCGGAGCGGACGCTGGACTACGTGCGGCGGGAGATGACCGGCCCGGAGGGCGGCTTTTACGCCGCGCAGGACGCGGACAGCGACGGGGAGGAGGGGAAGTACTATACCTTCACCAAAGCGGAGATTCTGCATGTGCTCGGCACGCAGGAGGGGGAGAAGCTCTGCCGCTGCTATGGCGTTACAGAGCAGGGGAATTTTGAGGGGAAGAATATCCTGCATCTGATCCATAACGATGCGGCGCCGATCCCCGACAAGGGCCTTGCGCGGCAGCTGGAGCAGCTGCGCGCTTACCGCGCCGGGCGCTGCAGGCTGCACACGGACGACAAGCGTCTCACGTCCTGGAACGCCCTGATGATCGCAGCCTGTGCCAAGGCGCGGCGGGTGCTGGGGGAGCGGGTGTATCTGGACATGGCCGAGGGTGCCTGCCGCTTTCTGCTGGACAATGCCATGTCGCCGGACGGAACCCTCTGCGTCAGCTGGCGCGA
>JAJBUC010000067.1 GCA_020860545.1 Oscillospiraceae bacterium
ACCGCTGACCTCTTGAATGCCATTCAAGCGCTCTCCCAGCTGAGCTATACCCCCAAGTGTGGGATAGAACATTGTCATATTGATTGATAACAGCATTAAATATGATATCATACCCACATAATGTTGTCAAGCAGTAAATTTCCAGGGGCGAATTCCGTCTGAATATGTAATTTACTCCTGCTCCCAATTGTGCCAGACATTCTGTACGTCGTCGTTATCTTCCAGCAGACCAATCAGTTTTTCCATATTCTTTATATCATCCGGATTTTCCAGCTTAATATAATTCTGTGGAATCATCTCAATAGCGGCGTTTGCAAATACATACCCTTTGCTTTCCAATGCAGAGAGCACCTCTGCAAAACGCTCCGGTGCCGTATAAATGAGGAAACCTTCACCGTCGGCCTCCATGTCGTCCGCTCCTGCTTCCAGCGCGTCCAGCATAACGGTATCCTCGTCCAAATCCTCTTTCTCCACGACAATGACACCTTTCTGGTCAAATGACCAGGAGACACAGCCGGTCGCACCGAGATTGCCGCCATACTTGTCAAAATAATGCCGCACTTCAGGCGCTGTACGGTTTCGGTTGTCGGTCAGCGCTTCCACAATCACGGCTGCGCCGCAGGGTCCATAGCCCTCATAGACCACGTTTTCGTAGTCATCACTGTTGCCTGAGCCAAGTGCTTTTTCAATCGTACGCTTGATATTATCATTTGGCATATTGGCCGCCTTCGCCTTGGCAACGACAGTAGCAAGGCGGGAATTGTTCGCGGGGTCACCGCTTCCCCCCTGCTTCACCGCCACAATCATTTCCCGCGCAATTTTTGTAAATATTTGAGAGCGCTTGGCATCAGCCGCACCCTTTGTTTTTTGAATATTGTGCCATTTGGAATGTCCAGACATAGTATCGTTCCCTTCTCAAAAGCTACCTATGATAGTTTATCACTTTTCCTGCATATTGACAAGATAAAAACGACAGTAAATCGGTCGGGACTGCGAAAAATGCAGCAGCCCCGACCGATTCCACTGAGACTAGTTCTTGAACTGGTTATAATTCTGATTGCTGTTAAGCATCTGCCAGTTTCCCTTTGGATTGGTTTTCTCTGTCTGTTTCTCCGGAACAGGCGTCGCTTTATCGGGGATTTTCGCCTTCGTCTTGCCCTTGCTGTCCTTCTGCTTATCCATCGCGCAATAACCCCTTCCGTTTTTGAACAACGAAATGATTTCGCTGCACAGGGTTATTATGTGTGAAACGGATCGGCGCGAAACTGGAAATTAGCTCCTTTTTTACGCAAGATTTGTATAACCCATCAGATATTCATCCACCTCGCGCGCGGCGGCGCGGCCTTCGTTTATGGCCCATACCACGAGGGATTGGCCGCGGTGCATATCGCCCGCTGTAAAGACGCCGGGCACCGATGCGGCATATTTCCCCGCCTCGGTTTCCACCACCGTGCGGGGGGTCAGCGCAACGCCGAACGCCTGGGCCACATAACTCTGGCAGCCGAGAAATCCCGCCGCAATGAGGAGAATATCACACTCCATCACCTGCTCGGTTCCTTCGATGGGTTTTAAATCCTTGCCAAGCTGCACCGTTTTGACCGACTTGAGGTTGCCAGCTTCATCGGAAAACAGCTCAGTGACCGTGGTCTGGTAGATACGCGGGTCGGCACCGGTCACAGCGATGGCCTCCTCCTGTCCGTAGTCGGTTTTAGAAATGCGGGGCCACTCCGGCCACGGGTTGTTCTCCGCGCGGGTATCAGGTGCCTTGGGCATCATTTCAAGCTGCTTCACAGAAGCGCAGCCGTGGCGCAGGCAGGTGCCCACGCAGTCGTTGCCCGTATCGCCGCCGCCGATGATGATGACATGCTTTCCCTTTGAGTCAATATAGCAGTGGTCTTCCAAATTTGAATTCAGCAGGCTTTTGGTCGTGGACTTGAGGAAATCCACCGCAAAGTAGACGCCGTTTGCCTCCCGCCCCTGAACCTGCAAATCACGCGGATTGGACGCCCCGCAGCAGAGGACGACCGCGTCAAACTCCTCCAGCAGGGACGCGGCGGAGCGATCCTTGCCCACATCCACACTGGTCTCAAAGCGCACCCCCTCCTCCCGCATGAGATTCACGCGGCGGTCAATGACGCGCTTTTCGAGCTTCATGTTCGGGATACCGTACATCAGCAGACCGCCGATCCGGTCCTCCCGCTCAAACACGGTCACGGTATGCCCGCGGTGGTTGAGCTGGTCGGCGCAGGCCAGCCCCGACGGGCCGGAGCCGACGACCGCTACAGTCTTGCCGGAGCGCACCTTCGGCGGGCGCGGCGTCATCCAGCCGTTTTCCCACGCAGTCTCTATGAGATACAGCTCGTTTTCCTTGATTGCGGTTGCCTCGCCGTTGACTCCGTTGGTGCATGCCACCTCGCAGAGCGCCGGACAGACCCTTCCGGTAAATTCGGGGAAATTGCTCGTCTTGCGCAGGCGCGCAAAGGCGTGCTGCAGGTCTCCGCTGTAAATGAGGTCGTTCCACTCGGGAATCAGATTATGCAGCGGACACCCGGAGACCATGCCGCCCAGCACCGCCGCCGCCTGACAGAACGGCACCCCGCACTCCATGCAGCGCGCCGCCTGCGCGCGTCGCTCCGCTCCATCCATCGGCGTGTGAAATTCGTTAAAATGTGCCAGACGCTCCAGAGGGGGCTCGGCGGTGTTGGCTCTGCGCTGAAAATCCAAAAAACCGGTTGCCTTTCCCATCAGTGCGCCCCTCCTTTCGTGTTCAGATAAAATGCTTCCACTTCCGCCTGCTCCCTGTCCATACCCTTTTCCTCAAAGGCGTGAATGCTGCGCATCATCTGGTCATAGTCGCTGGGCAGTATCTTTTTGAAGTCGGGCAGGAAGTCTGCAAAGTGCTCCAGCACCTCTTTGCCAAGGGCAGAGCCGGTCGCCGCGACATGCTCCTCAATGAGCGCGCGCAGCTCTGCGATATCCGCCTTTTCCATGACCGGCTCTGCGGATACCATTTCTTTGTTGAGGCGCATATAGAGGTCGTGCTTGCGGTCGAGCACATAGGCGACGCCGCCGCTCATGCCGGCTGCAAAGTTCTTGCCGGTTTTGCCGAGCACAACGACTTTCCCCCCCGTCATATATTCGCAGCCGTGGTCTCCCACGCCCTCAACCACGGCAGTCGCACCGGAGTTGCGGACGCAGAACCGCTCACCGGCGACACCTGAAATAAAGGCTTTTCCACTCGTCGCACCGTAGAGCGCGACGTTGCCGATGATGATATTCTCATCGGTCGAAAAGGAGCTGTTCTTCGGCGGGTATACAATCAGCTTGCCGCCGGAAAGCCCCTTGCCAAAGTAGTCGTTGGAGTCGCCCTCCAGCACGATCGTCTCCCCCTGTGGGATGAACGCGCCAAAGGACTGACCGCCCCCGCCCTGGCATTGGATGGTAAAGGTGTCCTCCGGCAGATTGCGTCCGTGCAGGCGGGTGATATCGGAGCCGAATATCGTGCCGAACGTGCGGTCGGTGGAGGTCACCTGAACCGATATCTTCTTCTTCTCCCCTTTAGCAAGCGCGCTCTGGAGCTTCTTCTCCAAAATTTTGAGATCGGCGGTCTTCTCCAGCGCAAAATCATAGCAGTCCCTGGGGTCAAAGTGGGTCTTTACATTGGGGTCGCCCGCGTAGGGATTGTGCAATATGGCACCGAGATCGATGGTTGCCGCGCGGCTGTTGACCGCCTTTTCCCGCTGCTTGAGCAGGTCGGTGCGCCCAACAAGCTCATCAACAGTGCGCACACCGAGCTTTGCCATATGCTCGCGCAGCTCCTCGGCGATAAAGCGCATGAAATGAACCACGTATTCGGGTTTCCCCTGAAACCGCCCACGCAGCTCCGGGTTTTGCGTCGCAACGCCCACAGGGCAGGTATCAAGATTACACACGCGCATCATCACGCAGCCCATCGTCACAAGGGGGGCCGTGGCGAATCCGAATTCCTCCGCGCCCAGCATACAGGCAATGGCGACGTCGCGCCCGCTCATGAGCTTGCCGTCGGTCTCCACCACCACGCGGGAGCGCAGGCCATTTTGGATGAGTGTCTGGTGCGTCTCTGCAAGCCCCAGCTCCCACGGCAGGCCCGCGCCGTGGATAGAGGTGCGCGGCGCGGCGCCGGTGCCGCCGTCATAGCCGGAGATAAGCACCACCTGCGCGCCGCCCTTGGCGACGCCCGCAGCGATGGTACCCACGCCGACCTCCGAAACAAGCTTGACCGAAATGCGCGCGGCGCGGTTGGCGTTTTTGAGGTCATAGATCAGCTGCGCCAAATCCTCAATGGAGTAGATATCATGGTGGGGCGGCGGTGAAATGAGGCTCACGCCGGGCGTGGAATGGCGTGTGCGCGCAATCCAGGGGTAGACCTTTCCGCCCGGGAGGTGTCCCCCCTCGCCCGGCTTTGCCCCCTGTGCCATTTTAATCTGTATCTCATCGGCGGAGACAAGGTATTCGCTCGTCACGCCAAAACGCCCGGAGGCCACCTGCTTGATCGCGGAATTGCACGCGGAGCCGAGGCGCGCGGGCCGCTCGCCGCCCTCACCGGAGTTGGACTTGCCGCCAAGCTGATTCATGGCAAGCGCCAGACACTCGTGCGCCTCCTGAGAGATGGAACCGTAGCTCATCGCGCCCGTTTTAAAACGCCGGACAATTTGCTCGACGCTCTCTACCTCATCCAGCGGAATGGGGGTATCGAGATACTTCATCTCAATCAGGCCGCGCAGTGTATGCGGCTTGGTTTCATCATCCACAAGCCTGGTATACTCTTTAAAGAGGGCATAATCCCCGCGCTTTGTCGCCTCCTGCAGGAGATGGATGGTCTGGGGATTGTACATGTGATCCTCCCCCTTGCACCCTGCGCGCGCCTTATGCATACCGCGGGAGTCGAGGGACAAGTCGGTATCCAGCCCCAGAGGATCAAAGGCAGCGCTGTGGTTCTTATCCACCAGCTGCTCAATTTCCCGCAGACCGATACCGCCCACACGGGACGGCGTATTGCCGAAGTAGGCCGCCATGACATCCCTGTCAATGCCGATGGCCTCAAAGATGCGGGCGGACTGGTAGGACTGGATGGTGGAGATGCCCATTTTTGAGGCGATCTTCACAATGCCGTGCAGCACCGCCGCGCAGTAGTCGTTCACCGCCGCGTGGAAGTCCTTATTGAGCCCCCCCTCCGCGATCTGGTGGACAATGGTCTCCTCCACGAGATACGGGTTAATCGCCCGCGCGCCGAAGCCGAGGAGGGTTGCGAAATGGTGGACGTCACGCGGCTCCGCCGATTCCAGAATGACGGAGACGGCGGTGCGCTTTTTCGTCTCGACGAGATGCTGCTCCACCGCAGAAACCGCCAGCAGGGACGGGATCGCCACATGGTTTTCATCCACCCCGCGGTCGGAGAGGATGACAATATTCGCCCCGTTCCGGTACGCGCGGTCAACCGCAAGAAAGAGCTGATTGAGCGCACGCTCCAGCGGAGTGTTTTTGTAGTACAGAATGGAGACCGTCTCCACCTGAAAGCCGGGGCGCTTCATCTCGCGTATTTTCATCAGGTCTATCGAGGTCATAATGGGGTTATGCACCTGCAGAACCTGACAGTTTTCCGCCCGCTCCATCAACAGGTTGCCGTCGTCGGCGAGGTAGATGGTGGTGTCGGTCACGATCTCCTCACGGATGGCGTCAATGGGCGGATTGGTCACCTGCGCGAACAGCTGCTTAAAATAGTTAAACAGCGGCTGATCGTTCTGTGACAGCACCGCGAGCGGGATATCAATCCCCATCGCCGCGGTCGGCTCGCTGCCGGTCAGGGCCATAGGGATGATGGTTGTGCACACATCCTCATAGGTGTAGCCAAACGCCTTTTGCAGGCGCAGCAGTGATTCCAGGCTCCTGCGCTCCACCCGCTGGTTGGGGATGGGGAGGTCCTTCAGCCGCACCAGGTAGCGGTCAAGCCACTCGCCGTATGGGTGGCGGGCGGCATAGTTCGCCTTGAGCGCGTCGTCCCCGATGATGCGCTGCTGCACGAGGTCCACAAGCAGCATACGCCCCGGCTCCAGACGGGATTTGAGGGCGATGTCTTCCGGCGGGATATCCAGCACGCCGACCTCGGAGGCGAGGATGAGGCGGTCATCCTTTGTGACATAATAGCGGGACGGGCGCAGGCCATTGCGGTCGAGCACCGCGCCCACGCAGTCACCATCCGTGAATAAAATTGCGGCCGGGCCGTCCCACGGCTCCATCATAATCGCATAATATTGGTACAAATCCCGCTTTGCGCGGTCAATCGTCCTGTCGTTCATCCACGGCTCAGGGATGGTCATCATCACCGCCTGAGGCAGCTCCATCCCGCTCATCACCAGAAATTCGAGCGTGTTATCCAGCATGGCGGAGTCGGAGCCCGCCATATTCACCACAGGGAGCACCTTGTCCATAAACGGCTCCATCACAGGGGACTGCATGGTCTCCTCGCGGGCAAACATGCGCGCTGCATTGCCGCGGATGGTGTTGATTTCACCGTTGTGCAGGATAAAGCGGTTCGGGTGTGCCCGCTCCCACGACGGGTTCGTATTTGTGGAAAACCTGGAGTGCACCAGCGCAATGGCGGACTGATACTCCTCATTTTGCAGGTCGGCGTAGAAGCCCCGCAGCTGCCCGACCAGAAACATGCCCTTATAGACGATGGTGCGGCTGGACATGGAGACGACGTAGGTATTGTCGTTCGACTGCTCAAACACCCGGCGGGCGATATAGAGCCGGCGGTCAAACTCCAGCCCGCGCGCCGCGTCCGGCGGGCGGCGGACAAAGCCCTGCATGATATTGGGCATTTTGTCGAGCGCCTTTTGCCCCAGTATGTCGGGACAAACCGGCACCTGCCGCCAGCCGAGAAACTCCATGCCCTCCTTTTCCACGACCAGCTCAAACATTTTCCTGGCCTGAATACACTTGAGGGTATTTTGCGGGAAAAAGAACATGCCGATCCCGTATTCCCGTTCCTCCCCGATGGAAAAGCCGCATTCCTCTGCAGCAAGCCGAAAGAAGTTGTGGGAAATTTGCAGCATGATCCCAACACCGTCGCCGGTCTTCCCTTCGGCATCCTTGCCCGCGCGGTGCTCCAGCTTCTCCACAATCTTCAACGCATCGTCCACGGTCTGATAGCTCTTGCGCCCCTTGATGTCCACCACTGCGCCGATGCCGCATGCATCATGCTCATAGGCCGGATCATACAGCCCGGTCTTCTCTCCCTTTTTCATATGTTAACCTCTTTTCGGCAGAATAGCAGAATTTATAGTACAGCCTTCACCCGCTCGCCCGCTTCCGCTGTGTCCGCGGCACCGCCAAAGGCAGTAAATCGGATATAGCCCTCCCCGCTGGGGCCAAAGCCTGCACCGGGCGTCGTCACCACATTCGCTTTTTGCAGCAGGTGGTCGAAGAAGCCCCACGAATCCATCCCGTCCGGTGTGTGCGCCCAGACATAGGGGGAATCCGTTCCGCCGGACACGGTCAGCCCGGCGGATCGCAGGCCGTCACGGATTACCCTGGCATTGTTCAGGTAAAAGCCGATGGTCTCCCGCACCTGCGCGCTCCCCTCCGGCGAATAGACGGCCTCCGCGCCGCGCTGGACGACATAGGGCACGCCGTTAAATTTGGTGCACTGGCGGCGGTTCCAGAGGCTGTTCAGGCTCACGCCGCCCCGCTCCAGATCCTTCGGCACCACGGTATAGGCGCAGCGCGTGCCGGTAAAGCCCGCCGTCTTGGAGAAGGAGCGAAATTCTATGGCGCAGGTGCGCGCGCCCGCGATCTCAAAAATCGAGTGCGGGACGTCCGGATTCGTAATAAAGGCCTCGTAGGCGGAATCATAGAGAATGACCGCGCCGACGCGGTTGGCGTAATCCACCCACGCCTTGAGCTGTTCCCGCGTCGCCACCGCGCCGGTGGGGTTGTTGGGGAAACACAGGTAGATGAGATCGACCTTGCCGCGCGGAATCTCCGGCGCAAAGCCGTTGCCCGCTACGCATGGCATGTAGACCAGATTGCTCCATTTCCCGCTCTGCGCGTCGTAGTCCCCCGCGCGCCCTGCCATGGCGTTTGTGTCCACATAGACGGGATACACAGGGTCGCACACAGCGACAACATTCTCCTGCGCAAAAATATCGCCGATGTTGCCGCAGTCGCTTTTCGCCCCGTCGGAGACGAAAATCTCATCCGCGCGAATATCCATGCCGCGCGCCTTGTAATCATGTACCTCAATGGCGCTGCGCAAGAAATCATAGCCCTGTTCCGGCCCGTAGCCGTGAAAACCTGCCGCGCTTGCCATCTCGTCGACAGCCGCGTGCATCGCGGCGGTGACCGCCGCGTTCAGGGGCCGTGTGACATCCCCGATGCCCAGGCGGATGAGCTTCTTGTCCGGGTTTTGCGCGGAATAGTCCGCCACGCGCCGGGCGATTTCGGTAAATAAGTAGCTGCCGGGTAATTTACAATAATTTTCGTTAATATTGGCCATCGTTCCATTCTCCTTTGTATACCGTTACGGCAGGGCCTGTCATATAGATCCTGCCTGTCTGTTCGTTCCACTCTATCGCTAAATCGCCCCCCGCGAGGCGCACCAACGCACGGCGGTCGGTATAGCCCCCGGTAACCGCCGCCGCGAGGGCGGCGCAGGCACCCGTGCCGCACGCCATCGTCTCTCCGCTCCCCCGCTCCCACACCCGCATTTCCAGAAGCGTCCTGTCGCGCACCGCGACGAATTCCGTGTTAATCCGGTTGGGGAAAATACTGTGGTGCTCAAAAAGCGGGCCCAAGTCGGCAAGCGGCAGCGTCGCAATTTCAGGCAAAAAAACCACCGCATGCGGATTGCCCATGGAGACGGGGGTCACGGTGTACGTCTCCCGCGCAATATCCAGCGTAAGCGGCGGCGAAAGCAGGGGACGACCCATATCAACCGTCACCTGCTCCACGTTTCCCCCACGCCGTTGCAGGGTCAGGTATTTCACGCCCGCGCGTGTCTCAATGGCAAAGGCATTCTCCCGCACGTAGCCCTGGTCGAATAGGAGCTTCCCCACGCAGCGAATGCCGTTGCCGCACATCTCCCCCTCCGAACCGTCCGCGTTAAAAATGCGCATCCGCGCCGCCGCGCAGGTGGAAGGCAGAATACAGATGATACCGTCCGCGCCAATGCCAAAGTGCCTGTGGGAGAGCTTTTGGGAAAGCTCGGGTAAATGATCGGGCATAGGGCCTGCCATGCAGTCCAGATAGATATAATCATTCCCCAAGCCATGCATTTTTGTAAAATACACATAACCACCTCCGTCCTACTATATTCGGACGGCTCCCGCATTAGTTATGTGTCGCTCAAAATCATCTGCGCCGTCTGCACCATCCTGACCCCGCTGTCCATGCTCTGTTTTTGCAGGTAATAGTGCGCGTCCTCCTCGGTCATGCCGTGGCGGCGCATCAAAAGCTCCTTGGCCTGCCGGATCAGGTGCTCCTCCTCCTCTTTCCGCCTGGGGTGGATATACTGCTCCAGCCGGTGTCCCATTTGCAGCAGCATACGCACCGAGGAGACGAGCATCCCCTTGGATACCGGCGCAGAGAGCTGAAAGATATCCCGGTTGCCGCACAGATCCAGCATCGCCTGCGTGGCAATCAGGAGCATCGGGCAGGTGTCCGGCAGATCGTCAAACAACTCCTCCGCAGAGGCATCGGGCAGCTTATAGCCGCAGACCACGGCGTAAATACGCTGTTTGCGCACCACGCGGCGCACCTGATCGGCCGTCTTGCACGTGACGCAGGAGACCGTCCCCATGCTCTCCAAAATCTCCCTGATACGCCACGCGCTTTTTTCCCCCTCGAATGCGACAATTACTTTATCCTTTTGCGCCATACTCTCTCCTCCAAGGAGGATATATCAATAATTAATCATGTACTTTTCACGTTCCCACGAACTGACGCGGGTACGGTACTCTTCCCATTCGCGTTCCTTGCCCGCGAGGTAATTCTCCGCCACATGCGGGCCCAACGTGTCCATGATGAGCTGATCCGCCTTGAGCTCCCTGAGCGCCTCCTCCAGCGAGCCGGGCAGGCTCTCAATGCCGTGGGCGGCACGTGTGGCTGCATCCATGTCAAAAATGTTCTCCGTGACCTCTGCGGGCGGCGTCATGCCCTTTTCAATCCCGTCCAGCCCGGCAGCCAGACAAACCGCCAGCGCCAGATAGGGGTTGCAGGACGGATCGGGGCTGCGCAGCTCCACACGGGTCGACTGGCCGCGCGCGGCGGGGATACGGATGAGTGCCGAGCGGTTTGACGCCGACCATGCCAGATAGCAGGGCGCCTCATAGCCGGGCAGCAGGCGCTTGTAAGAGTTCACGAGCGGGTTTGTGATGGCGGTAAAGCCCTTCACATGCGCCAGAATACCGGCAATGAAGCTGTAAGCATCCTTGGATAGGCCCCGCTCGCCCTTTTCGTCATAAAACGCGTTCTTCCCGTTTTTCATCAGGGACATATTGATGTGCATGCCAGAACCGTTGATCCCGAAGATGGGTTTTGGCATAAACGTCGCGTGCAGGCCGTTGCGCTGTGCGAGTGTCTTTACAGTGAGCTTAAAGGTCATAATGTTATCGGCGGTGTGCAGCGCGTCTTCATACTTAAAGTCAATTTCGTGCTGACCCGAGGCAACCTCGTGGTGGCTTGCCTCGATCTCGTACCCCATCTGCTCCAAGGCCAGGCAGACCTCACGGCGGGTACTCTCCCCGTGGTCGAGTGGGCCGAGATCGAAATAGCCCGCCTCATCGCTGGTCTTTGTGGTCGGATTCCCCTCATCGTCGGTCTCAAAGAGGAAAAACTCCGCTTCCGGGCCTACATTAAATGCTTCATAGCCCATCTTCTTCGCCTTCTCCTGCACCCGGCGGAGCACATTGCGCGGGTCACCGATAAAGCCGCTTCCGTCCGGGTTATGGATATCGCAGATCAGCCGGGCAACCTTCCCCTGTTGGGGCCGCCACGGGAATATCACAAAGGAATTGCGATCCGGGTACAGGCACTGGTCGGATTCGTCGATGCGCACGAAGCCCTCAATGGAGGATCCGTCAAACATCATCTTATTATCCAGCGCCTTGTCAATCTGGGATGCGGTGATTGCGACATTCTTGAGCTGACCGAAAATATCGGTAAACTGGAGACGAATGAATTCAACCTCCTCCTCCTGAACCATGCGTTTGATTTCTTCTTTGGAGTAAACCATGTCCATGCTGCAGTTCCCCTTTCACAAATAAAAATAGACGTTCCACCCCCTTGGATATTGGATGGGAACGTCTTTGTCCTCAAAAGTATTCATTTTATATACTATTGAGTATACGGACTTTTCCGTATCATGTCAAGTTCTTTTTGCGTCTCCGCGAAGTATTTGTTGCAAAAAACAACAAATACTTTACGGTTTGTCCCCTGTTTATGCAATTTAGAAGATGTCATAATTCATATTTGAGGTGCACAGTGCCGTCAGTATACCTCAATGGGGTATTTGCCGGTAAAACAGCCCTCACAGAATCCGCATTGTGCGTCCGGCACGATCTCCCGCAGAGACTCAGTGGCGAGGAAGGTCAGGCTGTCGGCGCCGATCATCTGCCGGATCTCATCCACGGTATATTTACAGGCGATGAGATTCTTCTTATCCGGAATATCCGTACCAAAATAGCAGGGCGATATAAAGGGCGGCGAGGAGATGCACATATGCACCTCAGTCGCGCCCGCCTCCCGCAGCAGTGCTACAATCTGTTTTGAGGTCGTGCCCCGCACAATGGAGTCGTCCACCATCACCACACGCTTGCCCCTCACCTGGCTGCGCAGCGGGCCAAGCTTGATGCGCACCGCGTTTTCACGGCTTTTCTGGTCGGGTGTAATAAATGTGCGCCCGATGTAGCGGTTCTTGACAAAGCCATCCCCGTAAGGAATCCCGGACTGTGCGGCATACCCCAGCGCGGCATCCAGACCGGAATCGGGCACGCCGATGACAAGATCGGCCTCAACCGGATGCTGCCGCGCCAGAATCTGTCCCGCCTGATACCGCGCGAGGTGCACCGACTGCCCGCTGATGGTGGAATCCGGCCGCGCAAAATAGATATATTCGAAAATGCACAGGTGGGAGGATGCGCCGGTGCAGTTTTCCCGCAGAGAGCGTACCATATCGCCCTCCACCACGACAATCTCACCCGGCTCCAACTCCCGCTCATAGGTCGCCGCCACCGCATCGAGGGCGCAGGACTCCGAAGCGAATACCACCGCATCCCCCCGTCTCCCCATGCAGAGCGGACGGAAGCCCCACGGGTCACGCGCGGCAATGAGCTTGCGCGGCGACATGACGATAACGGAATAGGCACCCTGCAAATGCTTCATCGCCCGGCTGACCGCCTCCTCCGCTGTCGGACAGTGCAGGCGCTCCTGCGCGATAATATAGGAGATGATCTCCGAATCGGTATCGGTCTGAAAGATGGCACCCTTATACTCAAATTCCGTACGCAGCGCCTGCGTATTGACCAGATTGCCATTGTGCGCCACCGCGAGCGTCCCCTTGACGTATTTCAGCGTCAGCGGCTGGGCGTTTTCCCGCCTGCCTGCGCCGGTTGTCGCATAGCGGACATGCCCGACCGCTATGCTGCCGTCCAGCCGGTCCAGCACGTCCTCAGTAAACACATCGCCCACAAGCCCCAGATCCTTGTGGTACGAAAGCTCCCGGTGATTGATTGCCGCGATCCCGCATGCCTCCTGCCCCCTGTGCTGCAGCGCGTAAAGCCCGTAGTACGTCGTGCGGGCGCAGCCACCCGCGGGGTTATAAATGCCGAATACACCGCATTCCTCGCCAATCGGCATATGTTCTCCCCCCTTTCCAGACAATTGTCAGTGATCTTATGTTAGCATATACCACGCATATTTTCAATCGGAAAATTCGTGTATGCCACCCAATCAGACATGGACCGGTTCAATCTGTGCCGCATAGGATACCATACTCCTGTCACGAACAAAACTTTTTATAATGGAGTAAATATTATGTATATTCTGAATCAACTTGCACTTCCAGATAATTGTGCCGATCGGAACGCGATGCGGCGGATTCAGCCGACAAGTATTGCCGGCGGATATCTGGTCTATGCCACCGCTGATTTATCTACGGTTTTATATACGGAGGACACGCTTTCGGCTGCATTCGAGGCTATCAATAACGACGAGAGCGGTATGACTGCGTTTACCGTGGTGGCGACCAATGATGATGCAGATGTCGGCGCGGCTGCATATCTGACCACAGGCAAAACGGTAACGCTTACATCGTCCGCCGGGGCGAACTTCGTTTTAAGTAAGGCGGAAAACAGCAGACATATCATCTTAACAGACGGAGCGCTTGTGCTCGCCAACATCATCCTTGACGGCAATGGGTTCAGCGGCGGTGTATCCGTTACCGGCGCCTCCATCACTATTGAAGACGGCGCGGTCATTCGAAACAATGTCAGCACCGGCACCGGCGTCGGCATCTATGTTTTTAACGGCACCTTCCTGATGCGCGGCGGGGAAATTTATAACAATATCAACAACGCCAATTACGGCGCAAGCGGTGGCGGGGTATATCTCGGCACTTCCATCACGGCGGGTGAATATACCGGCAGTAACGGTTTTATGGAGGGTGGCAGAATCTATGGGAATCAAAACTACTGGGGCGGCGGCTTAGCCGTTGGGATTTTCAGCCGCTTTACGATGTCCGGCGGCGAAATCTTTAATAACCGCGCAGAAAATGCCGGAGGCGTAGACGTATACGTCAGAGCGGTCTTCACGATGAACGGCGGAAGTATTCACCATAATACCGCCGCCTCCAGTGACGGCACACTCGGAACCGGCGGCGGCGTATTTGTAGGCCAGGGCACCCATGACGCCAGAGAACCGACGGACTGGTGTAGATTCATCATGAACGGAGGCAGCATAGAGGGCAACAGCTGCGTTGTCCATGGCGGCGGTATTGCGCTGATCTACAATGGTCAGATGGAAATGAACGGCGGGACCATCGCCAATAACCGTACCGATGGTGTCGGCGGCGGTGTTGTCCTTCGTCTGGTAGAGATTACGGACTTGACGACTCCAATGTACTTCAAGATGTCAGGCGGGACGCTGGAGGGCAATGTAGCCAGATTCGGCGGCGGTATCTGCCTGTATGACTATGACGCGATTACCTTTGCAAAAGAAATTATCCTGACGATCACCGGCGGGGCAATAACCGGAAACAGCACCACAACCCAATATGGCGCCGGCATTGTTGTGCTGCGGTATCCTACGAATCCCGGCACGGTTCTCTTTGAAATCGGCAGCCCAACTGCGGGTGAAACCGCCGCACCGGTGATCAGTGACAATCATGCTGCCAGTACCGGCGGCGGGATCCAGATTTACAGTGCCACACTGACCATGTACGACGGTACGGTCAGCGGAAATACAGCGGTAAGCAACGGCGGCGGCATTGTAGTCTCTGTCGGCAGCACACTCATCGTGCACGGAGGGTCTATTGAGGGGAACACCTCGGGAAACAATGGCGGCGGCATATGGGTCACCGCCAGCGGGACGGTAAATATCGGCGGTACGACAGCCATCATCAATAATGTCGCCGCAAACGAGGGCGGCGGGATTTATACGGCGGATTATTCGGATTACGCAAACCTGACCGCCAGCGATTATCAGAACATCACGACGGCAAACACGGTTGTGTTCGCCGGAAACTCCGCCTCGGCGGCCTATGCGCCGCCCGCCATCGCGTCCAGCTATGCAAATATCGGCTATGCATCCACCAGTATTGTGGGCAGCGGCGGATATCTGCACCCGATCAATAACTACGATATCAACTATGTCTTCCCGCCCAGCATTCTCTTATACGCGGTCTCTTATCATGCAAACGGCGGTGTCGGCAGCTATCCGACGGAGTATTTTGTGGCGGGCACCGAATATACAGTGCTCTCTCCGGAGCAGACGGGCATCAGCCGCCCGGGTTACACCTTCACCGGCTGGAATACCCAGCCCAACGGCAGCGGCACCGCGTACCGGCCGGGGGATACCTTTGTGGTCACAGAAGACGTCAACCTCTACGCCCAGTGGGAGGCGGTCACAGGCACGGTTTCTGTGCTCTATGACGCCAACGGCGGCACCGGCAGCCATGCGGATGTCGGCATTCCCATCGAAACGGAATACACCATTCTCTCTCCTGAGGACATAGGGATCAGCCGCCCGGGCTATACCTTCGTCGGCTGGAACACCCAGCCCAACGGAACCGGCACCGCATACCAGCCCGGTGATACGGTTGTCGTGACCGAGGATCTGATTCTGTACGCCCAGTGGGTCACCGTTCAGGGCCCCTATGATGTGCTCTACGACGCCAACGGCGGCACCGGTATCTTTGTGGACACCGGCATTCCCGGCGGTACGGTGTATACCATACTCACACCGGAGGCGGCGGTGATCAGCCGCCCCGGCTATGTCTTCACCGGCTGGAATACCCAGCCCGACGGCAGCGGCACC
>JAJBUC010000058.1 GCA_020860545.1 Oscillospiraceae bacterium
GGAGATGGGCGCGGATGACTATATCGTCAAACCTTTTGAAATGAAGGAAGTGCTTGCCCGCATCCACGCGGTTATGCGGCGGTATAAAATTGAGGAGGGGAGCGCGGAGAAAAAGCTCTCTTTCGACAAACTGGTGATTAATCTTGACTCCTACGAGCTGCTGGTGGACGGCAAGCGCCTGGACACACCGCCGAAGGAGCTGGAGCTATTGTACCATCTGGCAGCGGCACCAAACCGTGTGTTCACACGCAATCAGTTGCTGGACGAGGTATGGGGATTTGACTATTTCGGTGATTCCCGCACGGTGGATGTACACATTAAGCGCCTGCGGGAGAAGCTGGAGGGCGTGAGCGACCAGTGGAGCCTGAAAACGGTCTGGGGCGTAGGCTATAAATTTGAGGTTGTCAATACGTGAACAGTCTTTATAAACGACAATTTGTCGTAGTTGCGGGGCTGGTGGTACTGTCCTTTTCCCTGCTGGGTGTGGTGTTTATTACACTGAGCTATCAATATACCATCCAGGATAAGCGGGACACGCTGGAGCGCAACGCTGACTATATCGCGAGCTTTACCGCTGTGATGCGTGAAAATTATTACAGCATTCAGGATCCCGGCTATCAGGCGTATATTGCGTCTCTTGCCCGCATTTCAGGCACACAGATTGTTCTGGCGGAAAATGACGGTGTTGTGGTCCTCTACACCGACGGGGAAGGCGAAGGTATGGGTGTGAACAAGCCGCCCACCGGGACGACCAGAATACCACAGGACATTTTAAGTTCGGTGAGCGATACCGGTGACTACTCCGGCATGTCTACGCTGGGGGGGCTGTTTTCCGATGTGCGCTTTGTCGCGGCTACACCCATCAACATTTCGGAAGGCATCAATCCGGTGAATTACCAAATCGGCATTGTATTTGTTACGGCGGAGACCAGAAGCTTTACCACGCTCTGGCGTGCGTTTATCACCATATTCTGCGTGACCGCACTGCTGGTTTTGTGCATCACATTTTTGGTCACTTCGGTTACCTCGCTGCGCCAGATCAGGCCCTTGCAGGAGATGACCAAGGTGGCGCGCAGGTTTGGCCACGGTGAATTTGACGCGCGTGTCACCGGCTATGAAACGCGCAAGGATGAGATTGGCGCTCTTGCCGATGCATTTAACCTGATGGCCGACTCTCTGTCAAGGGCAGAGGCGCGGCGCAGTGAATTTGTCGCGAATATCTCGCATGAGCTGAAAACACCGATGACGACCATCGCCGGTTTTGCCGATGGGATTCTGGACGGCACGATACCGCCCGAGCGGGAACGGCAGTCGCTGGAAACCATCTCCTCGGAGACGCGGCGGCTATCCCGCCTCGTGCGCCGGATGCTCGATCTCTCCCGCCTGCAGGCGGCGGAGGGGGTCACGGCGCAGGAGCAGTTTGACGTGGCTGAGGTGTTATTGCGGGTGCTGGTGAGCCTTGAGCAGAAAATTACAGGCCGCAACCTGGACGTGGCGACGGCACTGCCGCAGGAACCGGTTTTGGTGTGGGGAGATCCGGACGCGATTACGCAGGTATGCTATAACCTGCTCGATAACGCCATTAAATTCGCTGTGCCGGAGTCCACAATCGATATCTCCATCACCACGAAAAGCGGCAAGGCGTATGTATCCGTACGCAACAGCGGTGAGACCATCCCGACACATGAGATCAACCTGCTGTTTGACCGGTTTCACAAGACCGACCGCTCCCGCAGTGTGGACAGAGAAGGCGTCGGTCTGGGACTATATATTGTCAAGGCGGTGCTTGACAGCCATCAGGAAAACATCACCGTTACGAGCGAAAATGGCCTTACGGAATTTACTTTTACACTTACGCTGGTATAAAATATGCCGGTGGAGAGGGAGGGCGTATGCACCGTATTTCTTATGATCAGTATCAGGCGGACGGGACAAATCCGCCACCGCAGGATGCACCGGCGTTTTCCTTCGCGCCGGTTTATCCGTTTGATCCGGATGAGCCGGTCGGGGGGGCAAAACGCCGCCGCAATACACCACCGGGCAGACGCCGCCCCATGACACACAGAGGTGGCGTTTTCCTTGTCATTGCGATCATAGCCGCTTTTGTCGTTGTGATCTACCTGCTGTTCCATGCGTTCTTTCCCTATGGCATTGCGGTTCGCTACTATGACGATTTTTATTCAAACGGCACGTGGGACGCCGGGGCGACCCCTTCCACCACGGAAACAAGCGCGCCAACGACCATAAAACGGGCGCTGAAAAGTGACGAGATCTCTCTGCAAATTTCCCCGCTGCCAAGTACCGGCGAGCTCTCCTATGAGGAGATCTATCAGAAGAATATCCCATCCATTGTCTGCGTCCGCGCCAGCAAGAAGGGGGCGCAGTCGTTGGGCAGCGGCGTTATCTGCACACAAAACGGCTACATTATCACCAATGCCCACGTCATCAGCGGCTGCTCTGAGGTGCTTGTACTGCTCAACGACGGCACCGCTGCGGACGCGACACTTGCCGGGATGGACGAGGACAATGATATCGCCGTTCTGAAAATCGAGCGGGAGGATCTCCCCGCCGCTGAATTTGGGGACGCCGACAAGCTGACGGTCGGGGAGCCCGCCCTTGCCATCGGCAATCCCCTCGGGGAGGAATTTCGCGGCACCATGACATCCGGCATTATTTCCGCCATCAACCGCTATGTCTCGGTTGACGGGCGCAGTATGTTGCTCATTCAGACCACAGCCGCGCTCAATTCCGGTAATTCCGGCGGCGCGCTCATCAATAGCCATGGGCAGGTGGTCGGCATTACAACCCTGAAAATGTGGTCGGATTCCGATACAATTGAGGGGATCGGGTTTGCCATTCCCAGCAACACGGTCAAGCAGATTGCCGATGATCTGATCCAAAACGGAGAAGTGACCTCTACAATCCCCTCCATCGGCATTGTCGTCGCAACTGATCTTGAGGTGACCGGCGACGGGCATACAGGGCTCGGTGTTGTCCACGTCACACCGGGCAGCGACGCGGAACAAAAGGGGCTGCGTTCAGGGGATGTCCTGCTCACCGCGAACGGCGCGCAAATTACCAGTATGGGCGACATCATGACCGCCAAGAGCCGGACGCAGGCGGGTGGTAGCGTGACCTTTACCGTATGGCGGTCTGGAGAGATCCTGACTTTTGATGTCGCACTTTCTGCGGGTGAATAGGATTTGGTGTAAAAATAAAAAAGGGCGCCCTCTGATCAGAGGGCGCATTTCCATGAGAAAACCTGGCATATTGAGTGAGCTGCTTGAGTATGATATCATGACTGCCAAAATTTGTCAATCCTTTCTGGGAGGATTTTTATAATGCTGATGATAAACGGCTCGGTACATCCGATGGACGGCACGGTGATCCGGCACGGCTTTGTGGAGATGGAAAACGGGCTGATTACCTGTGTCGGCGCAATGGAGGACTGCCCCGCCACAGACGGGGAGGTGCTCGACGCCTGCGGCGGGCATATCCTGCCAGGTCTGGTCGACGCGCACTGCCATTTGGGTATGTTCGGCAATGCCATTGGGTTTGAAAGTGACGACGCCAACGAGGAGACCGACCCCTGCACGCCGCACCTGCGCGCTGTCGACGCGGTCAACCCCTTTGACCGCTGCTTTCAGGAGGCACGGGAGAGCGGCGTGACCAGTGTGGTCACAGGGCCTGGGAGCGCAAACCCCATCGCCGGGCAGCTCATTGCCATCAAGACAGATGGGCGGATTGTCGATGAGATGTGCATTAAAAATCCGGTAGCTATGAAGTTCGCCCTGGGAGAGAATCCGAAATCGGTCTATAACGACCGCAAGGAAACCCCCGTGACCCGCATGGCGACAGCGGCCATCATACGGGAATATCTTGGAAAGGCGGCAGAGTACCACGCCCAGCTGGGGAAGGTGGAATTGGATCCGGACGAGTCGCAGCCGGATTTTGACCCCAAGCTCGAAGCCCTGCTTCCGGTGCTCACCAAAGGTCTGCCCGCCCACTTCCATGCGCACCGCGCCGATGATATCGCCACGGCACTCCGCATTGCCAAAGAGTTCCGCCTGCACCCTGTGATTGTCCACGGCACAGAAGGGCACCTCATCGCCGACGTTCTGGCGGGGGCGGGGCTTCCGGGCCTCACCGGCCCCTGCCTCGGTGCCCGGAGCAAGCCGGAGCTTGCCGGCCTGACACTGGAAAACCCCGCGCTTTTGCACAGGGCAGGCGTGAAAATCGCCATCTGCACCGACCACCCTGAAACCCCCGTGCAGTATCTCACCCTGTGTGCCGCTATGGCGGTGCGCGCGGGACTGGACGCGGAGGAGGCCCTCGCCGCCATCACCCGGAATGCGGCGGAGATTGCCGGGATTGACGACCGTGTCGGCGCGTTGCGCCCCGGTCTGGACGCCGATCTTGCGGTCTTTTCCGGGCATCCGCTCGATTGGCAGAGTACAACGCGCGCGGTTTTTATCGGAGGGGTGCAGGTAAAATAGGCGCAGGTTTGTATCGCTTTTTCCGGGAGAATATGCTATAGTGAGAGAAATCAAATCAGAAAAGGGAGCGAGCGTATCATGCAAAAGAAGGCGGCGTTTATTGGGACGGGTAATATGGGGGGGGCACTGGCGAAGGCCGCCTGCCGCGGACTGGGTGGCGCGCAGGTGGTCGTCGCAGACTATCAGCCGGAGAAGGCGGCGGTATTTGCGCGGGAGACAGGCTGCGCAGCGGTGGGCAGTAACGCGGAGGCGGCGCGCAGTGCCGACTACGTCTTCCTCTGCGTCAAGCCGCAGGTGTTGGAGCCGGTGGCACGGGAGATCGGCGGCATCCTGAAGGAAACCGGCGGCGCGGCTGTGTCCATTGCGGCGGGCGTGCCGACAAGCCGTATCAGCACATGGCTTGGCGGGGATGTCCCCGTGCTGCGCGTCATGCCCAACACCTGTGCCTCCATCGGGCAGGGGATGCTCGCGCTGACCGCTGCACAGGGCGTTGCAGAGACGCACCTTGCGGGCGTGGAGGAGATTTTGCAGGCCGCCGGGCGGGTGGAGCGCATTGCCGAAGGGCTGATGGATCAATTTACCGCCATTGCGGGCTGCGGGCCCGCCTATGTCTACCTGCTGATTGAGGCGCTTGCCGACGGCGGCGTGATGATCGGACTATCCCGTGCGCAGGCGCAGATTTATGCGGCGCAGACCGTTTTGGGGGCGGCCGCCATGGTGCTTGAGAGCGGACAGCATCCCGGAGCGCTCAAGGATGCCGTGTGCTCCCCCGGCGGGGCGACCATCGCGGGCGTGGCGGAGCTGGAGAGAAGCGGTTTTCGTGCGGCGGCGATTGACGCGGTGCTTGCCGCCTATGAAAAAAGCGTCGACATTGGAAGAGACGCATAATGGGTCTCGTACATATCTATTACGGCGACGGAAAAGGGAAGACAACGGCGGCATTTGGTCTTGCCCTGCGCTGTGCCGGGTATGGCAGACAGGTCGTCATCGCCCAGTTTCTCAAAGCGCGGCAGAGCGGCGAGCTGCTTGCGGCGGCGCAGCTGCCGCAGATGACCATTTTACGCGCCCAAGCCACAGAGAAATTCACCTTTCAGATGGACCATGCGGAGCGGGGGCAGGCGGCGGAGGAATGCCGCACCCTCCTGCGGCGTGCCGAGGGCGCTGCGCGTGACACAGGCGCCGCGCTTCTGGTGCTTGACGAGGTGCTGGACGCGTGCGATACGGGGCTGCTGGAGTATCCCGCGCTTCTTGACGTGCTGGCGCGACGGGATGCGCATCTGGAGGTCGTGCTGACCGGGCACAGCCTTCTGCCGGAGCTTGCCGACTATGCCGACTATATCTCTTATGTGCAAATGAAAAAGCATCCCTTCGCGCGCGGCCGTGCCCCCCGGCCAGGGGTTGATTATTTATTTTTTGTCAATTTGGTGCCCGGGGGGGGGGCCATTTTTTTTTTGGTGTGGTAGTGTTGGGGGGGTCGGCATTGGAACCCGGCCTTCCGCCGAGCAGGCGAAAAAGGCTAATACAGCGCAATACTCGAAAGAATATCCTTCGCCTGTTCGGCGCGCTGGCTCCATGCGGCGGTTGCGCCGTACTCTCGGCGGCGTTCGCGTGCCCAGCTGCCCGTTTCCTGCAGGGCGGTGCCGCACAGGCGAACAAATTCCTCCGGCGTATGGGCGCTATAGACAACGTCGGGAAAGACCTCGATCTGGTCGGGAAAGAGCATGGACACGACGGGGTTACCGGTGGAGAGATATTCATAGATACGGGAGGGGATAATGTCGTTATCCGGGTCGTTTCTATAGAGCAGATTCATACAGACAGAAAAGTGGGCGACATAGTCCGGTATCTCCAATATGGACCGGCGGCCGATCACGCGGACATTCGGCAGGTGCCGCAGATGGCGCAGCAGGGAATTGCCTTCGATATCGCCCAGCAATACAAAGGTGCAGCCGGGGAGATCCCGCGCGGCATGCAAGACGGGCAGCAGGTGCAAATCACGGCTGATGGTGCCGACAAACCCGAAAATCGGTCCGGTAATGTCCGATAGTTCAGCGGGAAGCGGCAGGTTCGGCTTGGAAAACGCCTCATAATCCGCCCCATTGGGGAGCAGGGCGATATTATCGCTGCAGGGGGAGAGGTGCTCCACAAGCCACGGCGAGGCCGCGAAGATAATGTCTGCGGCAAGCGCAAGCTCGCTCTCCCAGCTTGGCGGCAGACGCGACCAGTCCTGGCAGCAGTCATAGATAAGCCTGCCGTGCGGGATATCGTCGATTAAATGCACTTGCTCCGGGGAGGTGCACCACAGCACTGGGTTGCGAAAGCGGTTTCGCGCGGCGATGCCCGCGATATAATCCGCCAACCGCCGCTGCTGACGATCAAAGAGATAGCCGTGCTTTTCGGTGAACGGAAAAAGCGGCGGCATGGTGTGCACCGTCACCTCGGGGCGCACTTTTCTGCCCGGCTTGCGGTAGTGCCCTTTGGAGTTCTCAGCCGGTTCAAAGAATAAAATCTTCGCCTCCTTGAGCCGCAGCAGAAGGTGCTGAATCCGGCTGGGCGATTTGCTCCACGGCAGGTGTGAGATACATATATATTGATTCAAGGGTGATAAGCCTCCGTCTGCAGCAACGCTCCGACCGTCTCCTGATTGTTCTGTTCAAGCATACGCAGGCGGCTGACGCTGTTACTTAAAAATGCAGTGTCCCCGACGCGCGCATAGGCAAGGTCAATGTGCGTTTTGAGCGCCTGTTCGGTCAGTGCATCGAGTTCGGTGTAGAGATCCTGCCCGATGTAGGAGAGAAAGGAGCTGATCTTCTGGTCATACACGACGCCAACCAGTGGGACGCCCTGACCGGCGGCAAATACGAGCGCATGCAGGCGCATGGCAACTGTGATCTGCATGCGGGAAAACAGGCCGATGGTATGCGCGGAGCTGCCGGTATTCTCCACAATGTGGTATGGGGTTTTGAGGCACGCGGCCACCTTTTGGGCGGCGGAGACATCCAGCCGCCGTTCAATGGGGAGAAACACAGCGACCAGACCGTATTTCTCATATGCATACTGCGCGGCGGCGGCGAAGACGGCTGCTTTTTCGTCAAACCCCTGCCAGGGGCGCAGGGCAAAGCCGATATACCGCTTGTCCGGGTCAAGCCCTTCCCGCTCAAAGAGCCCGTCAATGACCTGCGGCTGCGCGGCGGGCAGAATGACGGTCGGATCCGCCGCGAGGACAATGCTCGGGCGGGTGACCCCCATGTCCTCCAGCTCTTGCTTGGACAGGATATCACGCAGGGTGATCGCGTCCACACTGTCCTGCAGTACGCGGTGCGCGAGCTTCCGGTTTCCGGGGTGGCGGATGGGGCCGATGCCGCAGCCGTACATCATCACACGGTTGCCGCAGCGCTTTGCCGCCCAGATGGTGAACAGATAAAACCAGAGGCTCCGCCGACTGGTGACGTCCTGCATCAGAGAGCCGCCGCCGTTAATATACAACGTGGTCTTCCTCATGCGGCTGAGAAAGACCGGCGCTGCAAAAGTATACATGGAGTCGACCCGGTAGGTTTGCCGCGTACTGGCGGGATTGCGCGAAAGCACCCAGATGGGGAGATCGGGATCAATTTCACGCAGTTCGGTGACGATGGCCTCCAGAATCGCGTCGTCTCCGGCATTGCCGCGCCCGTACGCGCCGCAGACAAGTGCGCCGTCCCGCCGGTTGCCGCGTGTTTGCCGGCGGAGTATGGCGTTATATATGGCGAGCTGCCGCTCGAGCGTGCTCTCCAGAGAAAAATGCGCTTTGCCGTATTCGTAGAGGCGCTGTCCCATGCTTTTGCGCAGGGCAGGGTTCTCCGCGAGGGTGGACAGGTGCTCTGCGAGCGCCCCCGCGTCGCCGGGTTCAAAGAGAAAACCGTTGATACCATGCTCAATGAAGTAAGGGATTCCCCCGACATTTGTCGATATGGTCGGCAGCGCCATGCGCGCCCCCTCCGTGATGGCATAGGGGAAGGTTTCGGAGAGCGACGTGAGGGTGTTGATGTCTATGGCCTGATAAAAGCTATCGGTGTCGCTGATCCAGCCGGTAAAGCCGACATGCTGTGCAACGCCCAGGTGCACGGCAAGATCCCTGAGCATATCCATCTGCTCGCCGTCACCCGCGATCAGCAGGCGCAGCTGCGGATGTGTTTCATGCGCGATGGCAAAGCCCCGGATGAGTGTTGCAATATCTTTGACGGGGTTCAGGCGCGCTGCAATGCCGACGACGACACTCTCTTCGTCCGCGTCCAGCCCGACCGATTGCAGGTATTCTGCGCGCTGCACGTCGGCCGAGCGCGGTGTGAAATCCAGCCCGTTATAGATGGTAAACATCTTATTCGGGTCAAAATGGCGTGAAATCAGCAGATCAACCATCGCGTCGGAAACACCGATGTGGTAGTCAATGGTGCGCAGGGCAAGGGTGTTGATATTGCCGTAAATCAGGCGGGAGAAGGGGCGGCCCAGATAATCCAGACGGTAATCGGAGTGTACTGTTGAGACAACGGGCAGTCCCGTCCCGCGCTTGAGCAGCGCGCCGAGCATGTTCCCCCGCGCGCCGTGGCAGTGAATGAGGTCATATTTCTCTTTTTGAATCATATTTTTTAGTATACGATAGTTATGCGGTAGATTGTGCCCCGGAATTACCCTGGTCGGAATGCCGAGGTCACGGGCTTCCTGCGCGAACGGGCCCTCCATAAAGCAGACGAGCATAATGTCAATGGTATGCCGCAGGTTTTGCAGCAGAGAGTGTACATGGGTTTTGGCCCCGCCGGTGTCTCCGCCGGAAATGAGGTGGATAATCTTCATGCGACGGCCTCCGAAAAAAGTCTTGTTATTGTCGGTGCGAATGTGATATAATGACATGTATTCCGCGCCGGAGCGCTATTTTACATAGAAATACTGTGTCGGTTTATGATGGAACATCACCTATTCTACCAGTGTTTCGCAAGATTTACAACCTCGGAGGCTATAAAAAATGAAAGAGAAAAACGGCAGACGATTTGGAAAATTTAATATTGTCGATTTGATCATTATCATTGTGATTGTCCTTGTTGCAATTGCGGTGGTGTTCAAATTTACGGGCGGCAACAACGCAAGCTCGGCTGCGACGAAGCTGACCTATACCGTCCGTGTGGATGGCGTACAGCCAGCAGTCTACGAAGATCTGCAAAAGTGGATTCCGGGTGATAAGCTGATGGCCTCGGGTGATATCCTGCCTGCGCAGGTCACCGCCGTTACCGCCGAGCCGCATGCCTCGACCGCAACGCTCTCCACCGCCAACGGGACGTTACAGCTTCCCCTGCAGGACGACCTTCTGGATTTGACCTTTACGATTGAGGCCGATATTTCGAACACGGTGATCAACGAACTGGGCACGCAGGAGGTGCGCATCGGAAAAACACACATCGTCAAAACACAGCACTTTGAACTGGCAAACGGTGTGATTCAAACCTGCGAATGGACGGAGCCGGGCGCGGAATAAATGCAGCTTGTCAACTCTGTCAATTTGGGCGGCGGGAAAACCGCCGCCCTTTTTATTCGCATATCGGTCATGAGGAGATAGTCCATGCTTGAGCAGATGCATGCTATAGACGCGTCAACCCTGATTTGGATACAGACAAATCTGCGTACCCCGGTTTTGGACGCGGTGTTTTCTTTATATACCCGGCTTGGCCACAGCGGAGCACTGTTTTTGGCGCTGTCCGTTTTGCTCCTCTGCTTTCGCAGGACGAGAAAGGCGGGGGTGCTCGGCATGGTTGCAATCGGCGTGGGTGCGCTGATGACCAATGTAACGCTCAAACCGCTCATCGCGCGCGCGCGGCCCTGGGTATCCCTTGAGGAGATTGTCCCCCTTGTCACGGAAAGTGATCCCAATGCGTTCCCATCCGGCCACACCTGCGCCGCCTTTGCCATGGCTGGGACATGGCTGTGGGCGCAGGATATCCGCAAGCTCAAAATTCTGGGCTTTGTGCTGGCGTGCGTGATGGGGTTCTCCCGCCTGTATGTGGGCGTACATTACTTGTCCGACGTGCTGGTCGGCTGTGCGGTGGGTCTCTTTGCCGCATGGCTGGTTTACATCATGTGGCACGTTCTGCTTTCAGATGGGCGGCGTTTACGTACATTGCGATAGTCAGCGCCGCTGATTTGTGATACAATGCTGCAAGTGCATTTTTGAGGAGGAGTTTTCTTGTCTTTGCTTATGTCTGTCCTGATGGGAATTTTACAGGGGATAGCCGAGTTTTTGCCCATTTCCAGCTCAGGACACCTCGCGCTTTTTCAGGCGTTTTTCGGAATGGAGAATTTTGAAGAGACGCAGGCGTTTTTTACGGTGTTGCTCCATCTGGGCACGCTTATCTCCGTCTGTATTGTCTACTGGCGGGATATCATTGAGATGATCTATGAGTTCTTTGCGGGCATCCTCGCCCTCTTTTCCCCCAATCGGCGCACACGCCCGCTGCCGCCGATGCGGCGCATGGTGCTGATGATTATTGTCTCGACCCGGCATCTGATGCTCATTCTTCCGATTAAGGACCGCATCGACGCGCTTTATGGGAACACCTTTTTTGTCTCCGGTGCCCTTCTGGCGACGGGTTTTCTCCTCTTTTTCTCCGACCGTCTGGCGCGCGGCAAAAAAAACGCGAAGACCGCGCGCATCACCGACGCGCTGCTGGTGGGCTGCGGGCAGGCGGTGGCCACCGTACCGGGGCTTTCCCGCTCGGGTACGACCATCGCGGTCGGCATGATGCTTGGGTTTGATAGAAAATTTGCCGTGCGGTTCTCGTTTTTGCTCTCTCTGCCCGCCGTGCTGGGTGCCAACATTCTGGAAATCAGGGACGTCGCCTCGACTGCCGACAGCGGCATGCTCCCGATCTATCTTGTGGGCGTGGTGGTCGCCGCAGTTGTGGGGTATTTCGCCATCCGCCTTGTCAATATGCTTGCAGACAAAGGGAAGTTTGGAAAGTTTGCCTACTACTGCTGGGCGGTGGGCATCGTCTCGCTGATCGCGGGCATTGTGAAGTTTGTACTTTAAAAAGGAGAGACCGATCCGTAGAAAGGAAGTAGCCTATGGCAGCAACACAAAAGAAAAAAACCACTTCCAAACAGGGGAGGGGGAAAAGCAGCAAGAGCAAGAGTACGCAGAGCAGTCAGAAGCGTCCCATTCGCCGTGAGGTCGGCGCGGTGGTGTGTCTCCTGCTGGGCGTCTTTGCCCTGTTTGGCTGTTTGGGCGTAAAGGCCATCTTCATCGACTTTTTCTGCGATCTGGTCAAGGGGCTGGTCGGGTACGGCCTCTGGGCGCTGGTGCCGCTGCTCTTTGTCATGAGCTTTCTTTTATTCACCC
The DNA here is from genome assembly GCA_020860545.1 of Oscillospiraceae bacterium. Lineage (GTDB taxonomy): Bacteria > Bacillota > Clostridia > Oscillospirales > Oscillospiraceae > JAJQEJ01. The sequence goes on from JAJBUC010000058.1 coordinate 11,860, forward strand.
ACCGGGGCAGGCCGGTGCGCGCGCGGGTAGGCTGCGCGCTGCTCCTGGCGCTGCTGTTCGGTGCGTTCGTGCATCTGCTGGCGGCGGATACCGGGACGCTCACCCTTTCCGGGCTGTGGTACGGCGGACAGATGCTGCAAAACGGCGGTGTGCTGGCCGGAGGCGTTGCGATGGGGCTGACCGCGGCACTCAGTGCGATCGGCGCGGGCTTTATTCTGATTGTGGCAATCATCATTTGCCTGCTGGTGGTGTTCCACATTACCCCGTCCGCTATTGTGGATGCGGTGCGCAGCCATCCCCGCTTGGAATATGAAGAGGAGGAGCTGCCGGAGCGTCCGCAGAAACGCCTGCGCGAGGACGTGAGGGATGAGGAAGTCGGCCCGGGCAAAGAGCCCAGGCGGCGCAGGAGTATCCACCTGCCGCTGGACGGCGAGGAGCCGGAAGAGGTACCGCCTGAGCAGCCGGCGGATTTAAAAGCAGTGCTCGAAAAGCAGGAGAAAAAGGGCCCGCTCTTTAACAGCAAAGCAGCTGTGCCCGCGCCGGACGCGGTTTTACACGCAGATACGGCACAGGCAGACGAAGAGGCGGAGGAAGCCGAGGAAGGCATGCAGGAGCACCTGCCTGAGGATGACGAGCTGCTCACGGCTGCGACGGTTGCTGCTGGGCTGGAAATTGTACGGGAACCTGCAGTCAGCAAAAAGCAGCGCACGCGGGAACAGGCGGAGGCCACTGCCGCCGTAACGCAGGACATCGAACAGGGCATGGAAAGCGCCACGGCGAAATACCAGTATCCGCCTATCTCCCTCCTGCTTGAGGGGGGGAAAGCAAGCGGCGCGGATGTGACGGCGGAGCTCACGGCGAATCAGGCGCGGCTGACGGATACCATCCACTCCTTTGGTATCGATGCCAATATTTGCAACGTGACCCGCGGGCCGTCCGTCACACGCTATGAGCTCGAGCTCGACCAGGGGGTGCGGCTCAATAAGCTGACCAATCTCGCAGACGATATCGCCCTTGCCCTCGGTGCGGCGGGCGTGCGCATTGCGCCGATTCCCAATCAGATTTCCATGGTGGGTATTGAGGTGCCCAACCGGCTGGTGACGCCGGTCCCCATCCACGACGTCATCGACTCCAGGGAGTTTCGTAACCACAAATCCAAGGTAGCCTTTTCCGTGGGGAAGGATATTGGTGGCAACAACATTGTCGGCGATATCGCAAGGCTCCCCCATCTGCTTATTGCAGGTACCACCGGCTCCGGCAAGTCGGTATGCACAAACTCGCTGATTATCTCACTTTTATATAAGGCGACACCCGAAGAAGTCCGCCTCATTATGGTTGACCCGAAGATGGTGGAGCTTGGAATCTACAACGGCATTCCGCACCTGCTCATCCCCGTGGTGACAGACCCGAAAAAGGCCGCAGGTGCCCTGCAGTGGGCGGTGACCGAGATGATGAAGCGCTATCGCGCCTTTTCTGAAGTGGGTGTGCGTGATCTCACGTCCTATAACGATCTTGCCGCGCGCAGCGATGAGATGGAAAAAATGCCACAGATCGTCATTGTCATCGACGAGCTCGCGGATCTGATGCTTGGCGCGGCAAAAGAGGTGGAGGAATCCATCTGCCGTGTGGCACAAATGGGGCGCGCGTCAGGTATGCACCTGATTATCGCGACCCAGCGGCCCTCCGCCGACGTTATCACCGGCCTGATGAAAGCGAACATCCCGTCCCGTATCGCCTTTGCGGTGGCCTCCGCGCTGGAATCCCGCATTATTTTGGATACCACCGGCGCGGAAAAACTGGTCGGGCGCGGCGACATGCTCTATTTCCCGCTTGGCAGCGGAAAGCCGCAGCGGGTGCAGGGCTGCCTGATCTCCGACCAGGAGGTCGCCGATGTGGTTGCGTGTGTCAAGCAGAGCGGCGCGGCGGAGTATTCCGACGAGATCATCAGGGAGATCGAGCAGAATGCCGCCGAAAAGGAGAAGGGCGGCAAGGGGGTGGGCGGCTCCGCGCCGACCGATGTGGATAACAGCTTTGACGAGCTGTTTCCCTCTGCTGTTGAGGTTGTGGTGGAAACCGGCATGGCGTCTGTGTCCATGCTCCAGCGCCGCCTCAAGCTGGGTTATTCCCGTGCCGCGCGGCTGGTGGACCAGCTGGAGGAAAAGGGGATTGTCGGCCCCTTTGAGGGCTCCAAACCGCGGCAGGTTCTGATCAGCAAGGAGCAGTGGCAGGAGATGCAGTACAAGCAGGGGATGCTTGACGCGCCCCCCGGTGATGACCGGGTGCCGGAAGAACTGCCCTTTGAAGGTGATGCCTTTGCGCAGGATAGCCCGCCGTTTGATTTGTGATCGTGCAGTTCATTGATTCGCCTGCTCTTGTTGAGGGGGTTCCCCCTGCTGCTGAGGGGCAAGGGGGCCCCCTCGGCAAAAAGCACAGGTGAATCGCATAATGAAAGGGTGCCGCAGCATTGCAGCACCCATTTTTCATGCGGAATCTACTAGGTCATCCACTGTGCGTAGAGGCTCAGGTCACGGCTGACGGGAATGACATCGCCGGGCAGATAGGTTGTGCCGGAGCCGTCTGGAGCCGTATTCCACGACACGAAGGTGAATCCGGTACGGCTGATGCCGGTCTCGGCGGCGCGTTTGACGATGTAGTGCGTGCCTGCCGTCAGGCCGGACTCGGTAAACTGCCCGGTACCGCCGTTTGCGAGGTAGGTAATGGAAAATGTGCGGATTGGGGCGTTGAAAATATCGAAGATGGACACGGCGATGCCATTGACGGTCACACAACCGTTTGCCCCAACACATACCGTGTATACTGTGGTATTGGGCGTATATCCCGACGGTGCCGCCGTTTCCGTCAGGATGTAACGCGCACAGGGGCCGACGCGAAAGGTCAGCAGCCCATGTGCGTCGGTCGTGCCGACCTGGGTGCCGACACTGCAGAGCGGCGCGAGGGAAAACTGCGCGCCCGGAATGACCGCACCGGTCACACTGTCCCGCTTGCATATGGTAAATGCGTGCCCGCAGGGCAGACAATCCATCTGGCAGCCGCAGTACCCGCTTGCAGTCTGAAAAAGATGCATTGTATTCACCAATCCTTTACATACCAGCGTATGCGACATTTGCTCCGGATGTGCAGGCCGTTATAATAAGGGATAGGCCGACGGAGATCCGCCGACCTATCCCTTCGTTATGTAGCGCTTTTCATTCACCGCCGAAGTAGCGTTTGAGCAGGCCCTCAAAGGCTCTGCCGTGGCGCGCCTCGTCGCGTGCCATCTCGTGGACGGTGTCATGGATGGCGTCGAGATTGAGCTTCTTGGCGCGGCTGGCAAGGTCGACTTTGCCCTGCGTTGCGCCGTATTCCGCCTCAATGCGCATTTCAAGGTTCTTTTTGGTGGAGTCGGTCACGACCTCACCCAGAAGCTCGGCAAAGCGGGCGGCGTGGTTGGCCTCCTCCAGTGCGGCGGTCTCCCAGTAGTTTCCGATTTCGGGATAGCCCTCACGGTGTGCGACGCGGCTCATGGCGAGATACATGCCAACCTCGCTGCACTCCCCCTCAAAATTTGCGCGAAGATCGGCGATAATGTCGTCAGGCGAGCCCTTTGCAACGCCGAGCACATGCTCAGCGGCCCAGACACGGTCGGTGGTTTGCTCTATAAACTTTTCCTTGGGTGCCTTGCAGATCGGGCAGAAGTCAGGTGGCGCGTCG
>JAJBUC010000050.1 GCA_020860545.1 Oscillospiraceae bacterium
ACATAATATAGTTCCTCCTAATCGATAATCATTTCATTATTTTTGTATATCATTGTGCCGACCGCGCTAATTGGCGACCTTCACCATGGCAAAACGTATGACTTTTTCACCCAGTTTAAAACCGCTTTGGAACACCTCGACGATCTCGCCCTTGCCCGCATGTTCATCCTCCACATGCATCACCGCGTTGTGAAGATTGGGGTCAAAGGTTTCTCCAAGGGCGGGCAGCTCTGTTACGCCGAGCTTGCGCAGAATCTCCTGCAGGCCGCTCATGGTCATCTCCACGCCCTTGGCGTATGCCTCATCGACAGTCTCCTGCTTCACGGCACGCTCCAGATTATCGTAGACAGGCAGAAAGGCCAAAACCGTATCCGCCTTCGCATCGGACCACGCAGATTCCTTCTCCTTCTGGCTGCGCCTGCGGAAGTTGTCGTACTCGGCAGCCAGACGCAAAAACTGCTCCTCCTGCCGTGTCACCTCCGCTTTGTATCGCTCCAGCTCCTCTGCCGCAGTGTCCACTATTTCTTCCTGCGGCAGCTCCGCCTCCATCGTTTCATCAGCAGTGACTTCTTCCGTCTCCGGACAGTCTGGATTCTCTTGCTTTTTCCGATTCATCTTCGTCTTAAATCCTCCCTAAGTAATCATAAAATTCATGTCTTATCTTCCGGCCCCGGCTCTTCGGACAGCTCCTGCCGGAACAGGTTCCCCAGCCGCTGTGCAAAATAGGAAAGGCGCGCCGTGAGTCCGGCATAATCCATCCGCGTCGGGCCCAGTACACCGATGACCCCCCGCATACCGTTTTCCATATCGTAGGTTGCCATCACCACGCTGCTGTCCTTGAGCGCTTCGGCCACATTTTCCGGCCCGATCACAATATTGACGGGCCCGTTCTTCGCAATCGGATAGCGGGTCGGATCATTTCCCTCGGCGAGATACGCCATCAGCGTCTGCGCCCGCTCAAGGGAATGGTACTCGGGATGCTCCAGCAGATGGGTAATGCCGGATGTGTGGACACTGCGGTGCTCCGCTTCCTCCAATATCTCCATGGCGAAGGACACCACAAGGCTGATGAGGCCGTAAGCCTCTCCCGCCGCATGGGCTGCCACGCGCATCAGCTCCGGTGTAATCTCCGTAAGCGTAAGGCCGGTAAAGGTGGCGTTGAGCAGGGTGTTGAGCATCTGCAGCTCCGTCTCGGACAGATCCGTCGGCAGGCGGATCAGGCGGTTGTGGACACTGTTGCGGTCGGTCAGTACCACCACAATAAACGCGTTGCGCTCCACCATCAACAGGTCAAACCGGCGCACCGTCACCTGCGCGTCGCCCGATGCGAGGGTGAAGGCCGGATAGTGGGTCAGCTGGGCCACAACCTCCCCTACCTGATCCATGACCCGGTCGAGCTCCCGCATTTTCAGCTGCAGCGCGTGGTTGATGCGCTCGGTCTCCTGTAGGGACAGCAGGCGCTCCTCCATCAGCTCATTGACATACAGGCGATACCCCTTTGATGAGGGAATCCGCCCTGCCGAGGTGTGCGGCTTTTCGAGCAGCCCTAAAATCTCCAGATCCGCCATCTCGTTTCGAATGGTGGCGGAGGAAATCTCCAGCCCCATGGATGCGGCGATGGCCTTTGACCCAACGGGCTCCGCCGTCTGAATATAGCTTTCAATGATGGCGCGCAGAATTTTCTTTTTCCTTTCGGTTAAATCCATTCCGTACACCTTCCATCACGTTTAGCACTCCTATGCTTTGAGTGCTAAAAACAATGTACCACTATCAATACTAAATGTCAATAGTACGCTTGTAAAATAAATGTGAATGACCTTGCGCCAAACTGGGTTATTATGTTATGATGCGAAGGAAAAGACACTTTTATGCTTTACTGGTTGCACCATATGGGAGGTTGAAACATTTGAACGCATATACGCCCGGAAAATACCGCCATTTTAAAGGGAAGGAATACCGCCTGCTCTGTACCGCCCGCCACTCTGAAACGCAGGAGCTGATGGTGGTCTATCAGGCCCTCTATGGGGAGGGCGGCGTTTGGGTGCGTCCGGCCTCCATGTGGAATGAATATGTGGAGCGCGACGGCTATGCGGGCCCGCGTTTTGTGTGGGTGGAGGAAGCGGTAACTTGAACATCCAGATTTTCGGCACCTCCAAATGCTTTGAGACAAAAAAGGCCGAGCGCTTTTTTAAGGAGCGGCGCATCCGCTTCCAGCTCATTGACCTAGTAAAATACGGCATCAGCGCGGGTGAGCTCCAAAGCGTCCAACGCGCCGTCGGACTGGAAAGCCTTATACAGGAGGCCCACCCGGACGCCGCGCTGCTGCGATACCTTGCCTACGAGGAGGATAAAGTCGCAAAGCTGCTCGAAAACCCCCGGCTACTGCGCACCCCCATCGTCCGCAACGGACGGCAGGCGACCGTGGGCTACTGCCCCGATGTGTGGAAAAGATGGCAACAATAATGATAATGATACTTGTTTTGTGTCGAATTTTATATTATAATATACACGACATATATGGTAGACTATAAATTTAGTTAGTGGTGGTATAAATTGTTTATTACTCGAGAATGTGATTATGCTTTTCGTATTATCCGCGCGCTCACCTCAGCAAAGCGGCTGTCTATCCAGCAAATTTGTGACAGGGAGAATAGCCCGCACGCTTACGCGTTTA
>JAJBUC010000070.1 GCA_020860545.1 Oscillospiraceae bacterium
ACCCTACCCGCCGCGACGCCGGGCGACCTCTCCCTCGCCCTGCCGAAGCGCCATCTCGACAACATTGTGGAGATGGTGCAGACACTGGACAAAATTGCCCCCGGCACGGCGAATCACGACACGCTGCTCTACGGCGCGGAGGTTAAGTTCTACTCTGCCCGGCTTGCCCTTTCGGGCGAGCTGGAGACAGCGCTACCCGGCTTTTTCGCCGCCGGAGACGGCGCGGGCATCACGCGGGGACTCGCGCAGGCAGGTGCCTCCGGGATCAAAGCGGCGCGCGCGATCAGCGCACGTCTGAACAAGTGAATATATGCCGCAGCGGTATGTCATTCGCCATACCGCTGTGGCTTTTGCTTTTGTAGTATATGGAGAAATTGATAGTTTGTTAATAGAAAGCGCTTGCGCAATCGAAAACAAGGGCGTATACTAAGGAAGTCAGCGTTAGTTAATTATTTAACAAACGGAGGTAGCATATCATGGCATTTGCAGAACTGGAAAAGCAGGGACACATCGGCGTGCTGACCGTGCGGCGTCCGGAGGCCCTTAACGCATTGAACAGCAAGGTATTGTCGGATCTGGATGTGGCAATAGAAAATGCGGCTGGAGATCCCGATATCTATGTTGTGATACTCACCGGCGAGGGACGTGCTTTCGTCGCGGGGGCGGATATATCCGAGATGGAGCGCCTTTCCACCATCGAGGCCAAGCACTTTGCCGCGAACGGCGCGGGGGTGTTTTTGAAGCTGGAGCAGATGGAAAAGCCCGTCATCGCGGCGGTCAACGGCTTTGCCCTTGGCGGCGGGTGCGAGCTCGCCATGGCGTGCGATATCCGCATCGCCGGCGTCAAGGCAAAATTTGGCCAGCCTGAGGTGGGCCTTGGCATCAATCCCGGCTTCGGCGGCACACAGCGCCTGCCGCGGATTGTGGGCGTATCCAAGGCAATGGAGCTGATTTTGACGGGAGACGTCATCGGCGCGGAGGAGGCAAAGGCAATCGGGCTCGTGTCGGCGGTCTACCCGCAGGAGGAGCTGATGGCGCAGGCGCTCGCCATGGCGGAAAAAATCTGCGCCAACGCGCAGATTGCGGTTTGCCAGTCCAAGCGGTGCATCCGCGCGGGGATGCAGGCCGACATTCACACCGGGTGTGCGCTGGAGGCCGAGGCCTTCGGTGTGTGCTTCGGGACAGCGGATCAAAAGGAAGGCATGCGCGCGTTTCTGGACAAACGCGCGGAAAAGCACTTCCAGAACCAATGAAGAAAGACAAGGGGGTCAATACCATGAAGAAAATTTTTGTCATCGGCAGCGGCGTAATGGGCCTGGATATCGCCCAGGTCTTTGCCCGCACGGGATACGATGTATTGGTGCGCGATATCTCAAACGAAATTATTTCCGCCGCGCAGGCGCGCCTCTCCCGCTCGCTCGATAAACTGGTGGGCAAGGGCAAGATGGACGACCAGCAGCGCGCCGATATCTTAGCCCACCTCCAGTTTACCACCGAGATCAAGGACGGCGCGGACTGCGACCTTGTGGTGGAGGCGATCAGCGAGGTGATGGAGGTCAAGGAAAAGCTCTTTCGCGAATTGGATATGATTTGCCCCAAAGAGACGATTTTCACCAGCAATACATCCTCCATCTCCGTCAGCGCCATCGCGGCGACCACGTCCCGCCCCGACCGTTTTATCGGCATGCACTTCTTTAATCCCGCCACCGTCATGAAGCTCGTGGAGATCGTCCCGGGCGGAAAGACGTCGGACGAGACGGTGCGCATCATCAACGAGCTCGCCGTCGCCATCGGGAAAACGCCGGTTCCGGTCAAGGAGTCGCCGGGCTTTATCGTCAACCGCATCCTCATCCCGATGATTAACGAGGCGTGCGAGATTCTGGATACCGGCGTCGCCGCGGCGGCGGATATCGACACCGCCATGAAGCTCGGCGCCAGCCAGCCCATGGGGCCGCTGGCGCTGGGTGATCTGGTGGGCCTTGACGTCTGCCTTGCCATCATGGACACCATGTACGCTGAAACCCACGACCCAAAATACCGCGCGTCACTGCTGCTGCGCAAAATGGTGCGCACCGGCAAGCTCGGACGCAAGTGCGGTGAGGGTTTTTATCAATACGAATAAGGAGGAACGACGCAGCTATGGATTTTCATCTATCCAGAGAGCATGAGATGCTCCGAAAAATGTACCGCTCCTTTGCGGAAAATGAGGTCAAGCCCATTGCGGGCGAGGTGGACGAGGAGGAGCGCTTCCCGATGGAGACCGTGCGCAAAATGGCAAAGCTCGGCATGATGGGCATCTACTTCCCGAAAGAATACGGCGGCGCGGGCGGCGATATTTTGGCGTATGCCATGGCGGTGGAGGAGCTGAGCAAGGTCTGCGGCACGACGGGTGTCATCGTCTCGGCGCACACCTCTCTGTGCTGCGCCCCCATCTACGAAAACGGCACGGAGGCACAGAAGCAAAAGTATCTGCCAAAGCTCTGCACCGGCGAATGGATCGGCGCGTTCGGCCTGACCGAACCCGGTGCCGGTACAGATGCACAGGGGCAGCAGACCACCGCCGTTGACGCGGGCGACCACTGGGTACTCAACGGCTCCAAAATTTTCATTACAAACGCAGGCGTGGCGGATGTCTTCATTGTCATTGCCATCACAGGCACCGTCACCGACAAGCGCGGCAGACCCACCAAGGAGATCTCCGCCTTTATTGTGGAAAAGGATTATCCCGGGTTCTCCATCGGTAAGCACGAGAAGAAGATGGGCATCCGCGGCTCGTCCACCTGCGAGCTGGTGTTCCAGAACTGTATTGTCCCCAAGGAGAACCTGCTCGGCGCGAAAGGCAGGGGCTTTGCCATCGCCATGAAAACCCTCGACGGCGGGCGCATCGGCATCGCCGCGCAGGCCCTCGGCCTCGGCGAGGGCGCGATTGACGAGACTATCGCCTACACCAAAGAGCGCGTGCAGTTCGGAAAGCGCATCTCCCAGTTCCAGAACACGCAGTTTCAGCTTGCCGATATGCACACAAAAATGCAGGCGGCACAATATCTTGTCTATGCCGCGGCAATGAAAAAACAAAACGGCGAGCCGTACTCCATGGACGCCGCCATGGCAAAGCTTTTCGCCTCCGAGGCGGCGAGCGACGTCACCCGCCGCTGCGTGCAGCTGTTCGGCGGCTATGGCTATACGCGCGACTACCCTGTCGAGCGCATGATGCGCGACGCGAAAATCACCGAAATTTATGAGGGAACCAGCGAAGTGCAGCGGATGGTCGTGGCAGGCGCGCTGGAAATACGATAAGGGGGAGAACGAGGAAATGAAAATCATTGTCTGCGTAAAGCAGGTTCCGGATACCTCCGGCGTGGTGGCGGTCAAAGAGGACGGAACCATGGATCGCGCAAAAATGGCGACCATCACCAACCCGGACGATTTAAACGCGGTGGAGGCCGCACTTGCAATGAAGGACGCGCTGGGCTGCCCCGTCACCGTCATCTCCATGGGCCCCGCGCCCGCCGAGGGGATGCTGCGTGAGCTGCTCGCGATGGGCGCGGACGAGGCGGTGCTCATCTCCGCGCGGGAATTCGGCGGTTCGGACACCTACGCCACTTCACAGATTCTCTCCGCCGCCATCCACAAGCTGGGACTGGATGACGAGACCATCGTCTTCTGCGGGCGGCAGGCCATCGACGGCGACACCGCGCAGGTAGGGCCCCAGATTGCCGAAAAGCTGGGCCTGCCGCAGGTGACCTATGCAACGGATATTCAGGTGGACGGCAAAACGGTGACCGTCCGTCGGCAGCTGGAGGACGGGTATATGACCCTGCGTTTGCAAATGCCGTGCCTGATCACCTGTATCAAAGAGCTCAATATGCCGCGCTACATGAGCGTGGCGGGTATTTTAGGCTGCTATGAAAAACCGCTGCACGTATTTGATTATACAACCCTCGGCGACGAGGCGCTGATAGAGCCGGACACCATTGGGCTCAAGGGCTCGCCCACCAACGTCTATAAGTCCTTCTCCCCTCCCCTGCGCGCGAAGGGCAAGATTCTGGAGGGTGCCGGCAAAGAGACCTGCGCGGAGCTTGCGGGTATCCTGCGCGCGGAAAACTTAATTTAATTGAGAGGAGAGAACGATATCATGGCTTTTGACAGCAAGGACACCGCCGCCTTTCACGGCGTATGGGTATTCTGCGAGCAGCGCGGCGGGCAGATCATGAGCACAAGCTACCAGCTCCTCTCGGAGGGGCGAAAGCTCGCGGACGACCTGGGGGTTGAGCTCTGCGGCGTAGTGCTCGGCAGCGAGATGAAAAACGAATATGTGACCGCTCTCGGCGGATACGGCGCCGACCGCGTCTTCCTCTGCGACCACCCCATGCTCAAGGACTACACCACCGCCGCCTACACCAAGGCACTCTGCGCGCTGGTGGAGGAAAAGAAGCCGGAAATTCTGCTCATCGGCGCGACCAGCATCGGGCGTGATCTCGCGCCCCGCTGTGCCGCCCGCCTGCATACCGGCCTGACTGCGGACTGCACCCATCTGGACGTGGATGTGGAGAAGTACAAGGCATTTCTGCGCAGCACCTCCAACATCGACGTGGACAACACCAAATTTGAGGAGAACAGCAACCTCAAAATGACCCGTCCCGCCTTCGGCGGGCACCTGATGGCAACCATTATCTGCCCCCGCTTCCGGCCCCAGATGTCCACCGTGCGCCCCGGCGTGATGCAGACCCAGCCCTTTGACGAGCAGGGCGCGCAAAAGGTCGTCGTGGAGACGGTGCCTGTCGCCCTCGCGCCGGAGGATATGCATGTGGAGCTGCTGGAGATCAAAAAAGCGGCCAAGCAGATGGTCGATCTGGTCGGCGCAGATGTAGTTGTCACCGTCGGGCGCGGCATCAGTGCAGACCCTGAAAAGGGCGTCGCGCTGGCGCAGGAGCTAGCAAATACCCTCGGCGGCGTGCTCGGCGCTTCCCGCGCCGTGGTCGATGAAGGACAGGTGAGCGCCGACCATCAGGTCGGGCAGACGGGCAAAACCGTCCACCCGCGCATCTATGTCGCGCTCGGCGTGTCGGGTGCGATTCAGCACCTTGCGGGGATGCAGGACTCGGAGTGCATCATCGCTGTGAATAAAAATCCCGACGCGCCGATTTTCGAGGTGGCGACCTACGGCATCGTCGGGGATCTGTTTCAGGTCGCGCCCATGCTCGCTGAAGCACTGCACGCGGAAATAGCGGCAAAATAATAGGGCATTCACTATCGGGGGACTCTCTGCTCCATTTGGGAGAGGGTTCCCCTTGCCCGTTGCGGGCACAGGGAACCCCCATCGTGAAGAACAGTACCAAACCATAACACACGGAGGAAACGCGTATGATCGAACGGGAAAAGCAATACCACATTCAATGTGCCCCCGGCGATGTGGGCGGATACTGCATCCTCCCCGGCGACCCGGGGCGGTGCGCGCGCATTGCGGCCCACTTTGACGGCGCGGCGCGGATCGCGTCCAACCGCGAATTCACCACCTACACCGGCACCCTTGCGGGGGAAAAAGTGAGCGTGGTGTCCACCGGCATCGGCGGCCCCTCCGCCGTCATCGCGATGGAGGAGCTGCACGCCATCGGCGCGCACACCTTCCTCCGCGTCGGTACCTGCGGCGGGATTCACCTTGACGTGAAAAGCGGGGACATCGTCGTGGCGACCGGCGCAGTGCGTCAGGAGGGGACAAGCCGCGAATACGCGCCGATTGCATTCCCCGCTGTGAGCGACTATCAGGTGCAGCGCGCGCTGGTGGAGGCGTGCGAACACCTCGGCAAACCATGGCATGCCGGGGTGGTGCAGTGCAAGGACTCCTTTTACGGGCAGCATAGTCCCCAGCGTATGCCGGTCGCCGCCGATCTGCTCCAACAATGGGAAGCGTGGAAGAAACTCGGCGTGCTGGCCTCCGAAATGGAGTCGGCGGCCCTCTTCTGCTGTGCCGCCGCGCTCGGCGTGCGGTGCGGCGCATGCTTCCACGTCATCTGGAATCAGGAGCGGCAGGCGGCAGGCCTCGACCAAACCGAAAGCCACGACACCGAAGCCGCCGTCACAGTCGCCGTGGAGGCAATGCGGCTGCTCATTGCGACGGCAGCCTCCCGAAAAAGATGATTGAAAAACACGATAAAGGACGCCCATCGGATGAACGATCCGGTGAGCGTCCTTTCCTTTTTCACGAGTCTCTATGAATGGCAAAGCCTTCAATCAGTTTATTGAGAATATCATTTGCAATTGCAAACTGCTCCGGCGAAAGATGTTTGAGCCGGTCAGTGATAGCCTGTACATCGTTGCCCCACGCATTGTCTAACAGTATATAGTCGCTGGAGATGGAGAGCACCTTGCAGATGCGCTGCAACGCCGGAATCGACACGCCAACCACACCGCGTTCTATGGCTGAAATGCTTTTTGTCCCCATCCCAACCAATTCCGAAAAACGCTCCTGTGTCAGTCCGGCATTATCTCTGGCCAGTTTAATGCGCTTGCCTATCTCAACATTGACCATTTTTTTATCATCCATGTCAACACCACCCCGTAGCATTAGTTGAAGTAATGTCAGTATTGGCAAGAACACATTACTTACGTTACAATATTCGCATTCGTAATGCGACTCAAGATCGTGGAGATATCTACATATGAACACATTGATTGTAAGGAGATTCTCTACGTTACACAAACGCCGACGGCAGACAACCCTTTTCGGGCCGCTGCCGTCTGCTTTCTTTGTTTTTGTTTCTACATTGTTTTCTCCGGTATCGTCTCCAAACCGCGCAGGAGGGTGACGGGGATGGTATCACCAGCTTGCGGGGCGGATTCGCCCGGTTTGACGCGAATTGTCATATAATAGCCGTTGGAGGACATGAGCCTGCCGAACGGGGCGGCATTCGGGCCGTGGGGGGCGAGCGGGGTGGTGTAATAGGTGCCGTCCGCGCCGCGCGTGACCTCCATACGGATGAACTTGGAAATCCCGTCTGCGTTGACGTTGGCTGTCAGCACCGCCTGCACGCTGGGGCGCTGCGGCGTGGGAATGCCCAATGCGCGCGCGACCGTGGGGCGAACCATCCACTCCAAGCCGTGGAGCGCGGCGATGGCGGGGCCGGAAATATTGAGCACCGGCTTGTTCTGGATCACCGCCGCGCCGAGGGGTCGGCCGGGGACAGCGGCAACGCCGTGAAAGAGCAGATGCCCGCTCTCCTCGAGCAAATGCCCGCAGTAATCCTCGTCCCCCATGGAGGTACCCGCGTTCAGGATGACGATATCCGTCTCCTCAAGCAGTTCAGACAGGGTCTGCCGCAGGGCATCAGGGTCATCCTTCAGGATGGGGCGGAGTACCGGCTCCGCTCCCATTTCGCGCAGTAGAATCTCCGCCATCACGCTGTTGGTATCGTAGTTTTGCCCGCGCGCAATCGGGGTGCCCACCGTAACCAGCTCGCTCCCCGTCGGCACAAAGGCGACGCGGGGGCGGCGGACGACGCGGACGCTTGCATAGCCGCCCCGGCCGATGGCGGCAATGTCGGACGCGTTGAGTACGGTCCCGCGCGGCGTCAGTAATTCACCGGCTTGAACCTGACTGCCGGAGGGATTCACATGCGCGCCGCGCTTGAATACTATACCGGGGGCAAAGGCAAGTCCACCCTCCGGCAGAATTTTCACCTGTTCAATGGGTACCACCGTGTCATATGCGTCGGGAAAATCGTCTCCCGTGTCGGCGCGGACAAACTCCGTGCCCAAGCGCCATTGGGTTGTGTCGGGTACGCCGTTTTCCACAAGGCTGAACGGGAAAGCCACGCCGTCCATGGCGGAAGCACGCACAAGCGGGATGTTATACTGCGCGTGCACCTCCTCGGCCAGCACACGTCCGGCCGCTTCGGCAAGCGGGACCGTCTCGGTTTGCAGTTCCGGCGTCCACGCGGCAAACAGCTGCGCCAGGGCTTCCTCCTTTGCAGTGAGCGTTGAGATATCCAGTTTCATATTGTCAGTCCTTTCCTAATGGTAAAAAGCGGGTACGCAGAAAAGGGGGGTTCCGAATGTATGTTGTCAAGGCTTCACGCCCCGCTCACCACGTCGATTTCCGCGTCTGGATCGCTTTCAAAGGAGATCACAAGCCGGTGCGGCAGGCACACGATGGGGGAAGACCCCTTCCCGCTCCAGCCGCTTGAGACGCAGATCTGATCCGGGCAGTTGGCGTCGTAGATGCGGATGGCCCCCGGCTTTACCTCCACCATGTTTTCCCACGTGCCGTCCGTGATGGTGAAGGAATACGGCTCGTCCACGGCGTCCAGGTCGATGCGCTGCAGCACCACGCCGTCCTGCGTGATGCAGGCGACAGAGCCGCCGGAATAGCGCGCGCGGGCAAAGAACGCCCCCACGCAGACCGCGGCGATCAAACAGACAGGCAGGATGATGCGGATACGGGCTTTCATACGGCGACCTCCGTAGCGGTTTTGTCTCATCTGCCGGCCATACGGCAGCGGAAGTGTCTTCACGCATTATAGCACGCGCCGGGCGTAATTTGCAACCGCTATCCATGTTTCTCTCCCCCCACTGCGCAAGGAACAAAAAAACGCGCGCATGCTCTTGTTTTTCTACTGCCCGGTAGTATATAATAGAAGAAATTTCGCGTGGCGGGAACGGCCATGCAAAGACAGGAGGATATCGGGCATGACAAAGCTGCTTTCGCTTTTAGAAGACGACTGCACCCTGACGACGGCACAGCTGGCGTCCATGACAAATATGACGGAGGAGGATGTCAAGGCGGCGGTCGCGCAGTATGAAGAGCAGAAGATTATCCTCGGCTACAAGGCGATGATCGACTGGGACCGCACCGAGCGCAACGCCGTCACGGCGCTCATTGAGGTAAAGGTAACCCCCCAGCGGGGCGAGGGCTTTGACCGGATTGCCGAGCGCATTTATCAGTACGACGAGGTGGAAAGCGTGTATCTCATGTCCGGCGCGTTTGACCTGACCGTCATCATATCGGGGCACAGCCTGCGCGAGATCGCGGAGTTTGTCGGGCAGCGCCTCGCGACGCTGGAGGATGTCACCGGCACGGCAACCCATTTTATCCTGCGCAAATACAAGGAGAAGCACCTTATCTTTGCCAAGCAGGAGCCCCAGGAAAGAGAGTGGATCTTTGTATGAGCATGGATTATTCATCGGTTTTATCGAACCGCATTCAGGAGATACAGCCCTCCGGCATCCGCCGGTTTTTTGATATTCTGGAGGAGATGAAGGACACCATCTCCCTCGGCGTGGGTGAGCCTGATTTCGTCACCCCGTGGCATATCCGGGACGCCGGCATCTACTCGCTCGAAAAGGGCTTTACGCGCTATACCTCCAACGCGGGCACGGCGGAGCTGCGCCGAGAGATCTCCGCCTACATGAGCAGACGCTTCCATCTGCAGTATGACCACGCAAAGCAGATCGTCGTGACGGTCGGCGGGAGCGAGGGGATTGACCTTGCGATCCGCTGCCTCGTGAACCCAGGCGACGAGGTGATTATCCCCGTCCCATCCTTCGTGTGTTACGCGCCCCTTGTCTCCATGGCGGGCGGCACCCCCGTGCTGGTCAGCACCAAGGTGGAAAACGAATTTCGCCTCACAGCGCAGGAGGTGCGCGATGCCATCACGCCGAGGACAAAGCTCCTCGTGCTCCCCTTCCCCAACAACCCCACAGGTGCCATCCTGCGCCGCGAGGATTTGGAGGAGATCGCCGCGGTGCTGCGCGGGACAAATATTATGGTGCTCTCCGATGAAATCTATGCTGAGCTTACTTACGGGCAAAAGCATGTCTCCATCGCAAACATCCCCGACATGTACGAGCGCACCATTGTCGTCAACGGCTTTTCCAAGGCGTTCGCCATGACCGGCTGGCGGCTCGGCTACCTGTGCGCCCCCGCGGCGCTGCTTGAGCAGATGCTCAAGCTGCACCAGTTCGGCATCATGTGCGCCCCCACCACCAGCCAATACGCCGCCATTGAAGCGCTGCGTAACGGCGACAAGGACATTGAAGCCATGCGCGACGAGTATGACGGACGCCGCCTCTATCTCGTGGAGGGGCTGCGCCGCATCGGCGTGCCGTGCTTTGAGCCGAAGGGGGCATTCTACGTCTTCCCCGACATCCGTACAACCGGGCTTACATCGGACGATTTCTGCGAGCAATTGCTCCTGCAGGAGAAGGTCGCCGTGATCTCCGGTACCGCCTTCAGCCCCGCCGGGGAGGGCTTTATCCGCTGCTGCTATGCCACCGGCATGAAGGATCTGGCTGAGGCGCTCACCCGCATCGACCATTTCCTGCAAAACCTCCCCAAAAAGCAACGGCAGGAGGCTGCAATATGAACTATATTCTTCTCATCGGCGACGGCATGGCGGACAACCCGGTTCCGGAGCTGGAAAGCAGAACCCCGTTACAGTATGTGCCCCTGCCCCACATTGACGCCCTCGCCGCGAAGGGCGAGGTGGGCAACGTGAAAAACTGCCCCGACGGGCTGCCGCCGGGGAGCGACACCGCCATTCTCTCCATTTTTGGCAGTGACCCCAACGTCTGCTACACCGGGCGCTCCCCGCTCGAGGCGGCGGCGTCCGGCATCTCTCTCTCTCCCGGCGACGTCTCCTACCGCTGCAATATGGTGACGCTGGAGGACGGCAAAAAGCCTTTTCAGGAGAAGAAAATCCTCTCCCACTCCGGCGGCTCCATTGATGGAGAGGAATCCATGGCGCTGGTGCGCGACCTGTTTGCCGAACCCGCCTTTGCAGCGGCTGCCGCGCAGGCGGGCATGCGGGTCTACCCCGCTCCCTCTTTCCGCCATATCGCGGTGCAGTCGAACGCGGATATTCAGGGTATCTCCCTCATCCCGCCCCACGACCATCTGGGCGAAACAATCGGCCCTATTCTCCCGTCGGGAAATGAAAACGCGAAGGCGCTGCGCCATTTGATGGAGCTCTCCCACGGGTATCTGGACGCCCACCCGATCAATGCCCGCCGCCGCGCGGAGGGAAAGCGCCCCGCCAACTGCGTATGGTTCTGGGCGGAGGGCTCCGCTGTGGCGCTCGACTCCTTTCCTGAAAAATACCATAAACGCGGCGTGGTTATCTCCGCCGTTCCGCTCTGCCACGGCATCGCGCGCCTCTCCGGGCTGGACGTCGTGGAGGTGGAGGGCGCGACCGGCGAACTCGATACCAACTACGAAGGAAAAGTACAGGCGGCGGTGGACGCACTCAAAGCGGGCTATGACTTTGCCGCCATCCACGTCGAAGCACCCGACGAGTGCACTCATAACGGCGATTTGCAGGGGAAGCTGCAGGCCATCGCGTGGCTCGACAGCCGGGTCATCGCCCCCCTGACCGAGGCGATGGCGGGGGAGGACTACCGCCTGCTTATCCTCTCCGACCACAAGACCCTCACGTCGACGCGCGGGCACGACGGAGAGCCCGTCCCCTTCCTGCTCTATGACAGCCGAAAAGACACCGGCTCCGGCGCGCACTATGACGAGGAATACGGACAGCGCGGGCGCGCCCTTGCAGACGGCGCATCCACCCTGATGCCCCTGCTGTTTGAAGAATAAATTTGGAGGTAGCACTTATGTCAACCGAGTCCAAAGAATCCAACTCCCCGGCGTTTTTGCCTGCAGATATCCTGCTCCCGCAGAACTGCAATATGACCAAGTGGGCGGTCATCGCCTGCGACCAATACACCTCTCAGCCGGAATACTGGCAGCGGGTGGAAAACTATGTGGGCGAATCCCCCTCCACCCTGCGCATGATTCTGCCCGAGAGCTGTCTGGACGGCCCGAATGTGGAGACCGATATTCTCTCCATCAACGAGACCATGGGCCGTTATCTGCACGAGGAGCGCTTCCGCACCCTCTCCGACAGCTTTATTTACGTGGAACGGCAGTTCAAGCGCGGTGTTACGCGCCGTGGGATCATCGGCAAGATCGATCTGGAGCAGTACGACTATGAGCCCGGTTCGGACGCCAAGGTGCGCGCAAGTGAGAACACCGTCCTCTCCCGCATTCCGCCCCGCGTAGCGGTACGGAAAAACGCCCCGCTGGAGCTGCCGCACATCCTGCTGCTCATCGACGACCCGGACATGACGGTGATTGCGCCCCTCGCGCAGGAGAAAAAGGAGATGGAGCAGGTCTACGACTTCGCTCTCATGGAAAACGGCGGCGATCTTTGCGGCTGGAAGGTCAGCGGCGCGCAGGCCGAGCGCGTACAGAAGGCGCTTTCCGCGCTCGCAGACCCTGCGGCGTTTCAGGCCCGCTACGGCGTGACCGATAAGCCGGTGCTCCAGTTCGTGGTGGGCGACGGCAACCACTCCCTTGCGACCGCCAAGGAGTGCTACGAGCGGCAAAAGCGCACCACACCAGCGGACCAGTGGGCGAGCCTCCCCTCCCGCTATGCGCTTGTGGAGGTGACGAACCTCCACGACGAATCCCTCGAATTTGAGCCGATCCACCGGCTCGTCTCCGGACTTGTTGACCCCGAAACCATGCTCTCCGCCCTGCTGTACTATTTTAAAGGCGCGGCAAAGGGAGGCTCCAAAGGGCATATGCTCCGCTACGTCCATCTCGGCGGTACGGCGACCATCGCGGTGCCCGAGCCCACCGCGCAGCTTGAGGTGGGGACGCTGCAGGCGTTTCTGGAATACTACACCACCACCCACGGCGGGAAAATCGACTACATTCACGGAGAGGATACCCTGCGCGAGCTCATCCAGCAGCCGGGCACCGTCGGCTTCATCCTGCCCACCATCGCCAAAAATCAACACATTCAAACCGTAATACAAAACGGCGTGCACCCCTGAAAAACCATCACCCGCGAGCCCGCACATGAAAAGCGCTTTTATCTGGAGGCGCGGAAAATCCGATGACCGTATCCGCCCCCGCCAAACTGAACCTCACGCTGGATATCCTGCGCCGCAGGGAGGACGGCTATCACGAGATGCTGATGGTCATGCAGACGGTGTCCCTTGCCGACGAGCTGACCATCGACCTCAGCGGCGCGGGCGACGGCGCGCCCCGCGTCTCCACCAACCGCGCCTATCTGCCGAGCGACGGCAATAACCTCGCCGCCGCCGCCGTGCATGCCTTTGCGCGGGCGACCGGGCTTCCGGTGGGCGGCTGCACCATCCACATTGAAAAGCGCATTCCCGTCTGTGCCGGGCTCGCGGGCGGGAGCAGTGACGCGGCTGCGGTGCTGCGCGCCCTCAACGCCCTCACGGCCGCGGGATGCACCACGGCGCAGCTCGCTGAAATCGGGCGGGATGTCGGTGCCGACGTCCCCTACTGTGTTTGGGGCGGCACCGCGCTTGCCGAGGGGCTCGGCGAGCGCATCACACCGCTGCCCGCCCTTCCCCCGTGCTTTGTGGTCCTCACTAAGCCCGATTTTCCCATCTCCACGCCGGAGCTGTTTGGGCAAATTGACTGCGCCCGCATCCGCTGCCGCCCCGATACCGTCGGCTTTCTCCATGCGCTTGGGGAGGGCGACCTGTACGGTGCGGCACGGCGTATGTATAACGTCTTTGAAGACGCCCTCACCGACCGCCGGGGCGCGGAGATACAGGCGCGCAAGCGCATTCTTATTGAGCACGGGAGTATCGGCGCGTCCATGAGCGGCACAGGCCCGAGCGTATTCGGCCTGTTCGACCGGGAGGACGCCGCGCAGGCGGCTGTTCAGGCGCTGCAGGAACGCAGTGGAGAGACCTTTTTTTGCCGGACAATTTAAATTGCTGTTTAAATCTCGATATCACCGTCCATACTGTAGTTATCTACATAGGACGGTGATGTTTGTGTTAAATTTAAAAAACCCGGGCAGAAAATTGCGCCGCTGGGAGCTTGCCCTTCTGCTCGGCGTCGCCATTGCCGCGCTGGTCGGCGCGTGGCTGGACGGGCAGCAGGCGGTGCTGGCGCAGGAGGTCATCCGCCTGCATGTCATCGCAAACTCCGACACGGAGGAGGATCAGGCCCTCAAGCTAAAAGTGCGCGACCGCGTGCTGGAGGAGGCGGAGACGGTGTTCCCCGAAAACGGGGATATCGAGGAGACCGCGCAGGCGATTATACAGGATCTCCCCCGCCTTGCCGCAGCGGGCGCGCAGGTGGTGGCGCAGGAGGGGTATGACTATAACGTCAAGGTCAGCCTTGAACCGCAGGTCTGGTTCCCCACCAAGTACTATGAGGACTTTGCCCTGCCCGCCGGGAACTACCGGGCACTGCGCGTCACCATCGGCGAGGGGGAAGGGCAAAACTGGTGGTGCGTGGTCTTCCCGCCGCTCTGCCTCGGCTCTGTCAGCGAGAGCACGGAGGAAACCGCCGCAGCCGCAGGGATGGACAGTGACCAGATCGCCCTCATGACCGGCGAAAATGAGGGATATGTGGTCAAATTCAAGGCGCTGGAGATCTATAACAGCATCAAAGAGGCACTATCGTAAAAAAACAGGAGGTTAAATTATGCAGCTATTTGGAAACAGTCATCTGAAAGGTACCGTGATGGAGATCACCCGGCAGAATGCCAGCGCCTCCGTGGCGCTCAACGTCGGTGCCGGGAATGTGATGAACATTACCGTCTCCTCTGCGGAGCTGGAGGCGCTCGGACTGGAGGTCGGCTGCACCGCGTATGCCGCCGTCGGCTCGGTCATTCTGACCACAGAGGGGTAATAGGCACTCCACAATGTGCTATCAGCGCTGCACCGCGTCCTTTGGAAGGGCGCGGTGCGGCGTTTTTTGATATTGATAAAACCAGATGAGAGAATAGAGATTCAGGCTTTTCGATTCATCTCTGTTATGCTACAATGAATATCACCAGCAAGTAAATGCGCCTTAGTCGAATCATACGAGGAGAAAATGACATGCCAAAGACAGAATTTACAAATAGAAGTAAAGCATTATTTCTGCTCACCGCCATTCTATGTGCCTGCGCTCTCGCTCTGTTTATTTTGTCCCTCCTTGATATTTTCCCAATTAATCAGTATTTTCAGTTAGGGATCATAATACATCCGGCTATAGCCTTGCTGTGTGTGTCTATGATTGTAATCATCAGGCCCAGGCTGCGCAAAAAAGCTTTGAAAAATGGCATGACCGTTCTTTTCTCGCTGCTGGCAGTGCTTGCCGGTGTGCTTTGCGCCCTCTTCATTTGGAGTACCTCTGTTTTCGGTTCCACATTTCATACTTATACATCCCCAGATGGCGAAAGAAAAATCGT
>JAJBUC010000127.1 GCA_020860545.1 Oscillospiraceae bacterium
ACATAAAGGAGCCCGGCTATGAAAAAATTAACTACAGCCCTCGTTTCTCTTATGCTTTTGGTTTTTCTATTGCCGGCCGCCTTTGCAGCAGACGCAAATACGGTCGATATTCGCTTTTATGACGCCAAGTCCGACTCATATCTCACTGCGGTGCAGCTCAATCAGGTGCAACTGACGCTCAATGGGACAAGCATCACCGGCGACGTACCGGCTGTCCTGCAGGCGGAAAACGGCGGGACCAGAACACTGATTCCGGTGCGCCTTGTCTCGGAGCAATTGGGCGCGGAGGTTGTGTGGCTTCCCGATGCGTCACAGGTGATGATTCTCTACGGTGACGACACCATTTTGCTGACCATCGACTCTTCCACGGCGCTGGTCAACGGGCAGAGCGTCACGCTGCCGGATGAAATCCCCGCTACGCTGGTTTATTATCAGGGATCGGTGCGCACCATGGTGCCGTTGCGCTTTGTCGCAGAGGTGCTCGGTGCCGTCGTAACCTGGGACGGCGATACGATGACCGCCTCCATCTCCACCGTTGCGGACGATACCGCCTCCATTGCCGATGAAACAGACACCAGTGTCACCGACACATCTGCCAACATATCCGCAAGCGATACCGGCCTGTTCACCGGCGTCCAGTTTGACGCGGTAGCGCAAACCTTCTCTATTCTGACAGACTATACGACGCAGTATGTACTGGAGGATTTCGGCAGCCGGCTGGTCGTCGACCTGCTCGGCGCGGAGCTCTCATCCGACCTGCCCGACGCCCTCTCCTCCTCCAGTGATTTTATTGCCGGAATCCAATACGTGCAGTTTGGTGATTCGCTGGGCTACGCCTGCGACCATACCGTGCGCATCATTTTGACACTCGCTGAAAATGTTACGCTGGAAGACAACCTCACGGTTACATCTCTCACCAACGGGGTATGCTTCTCCCTGACCGGTGCTCCTGTCACTGATACCGGCAGCAACACCACTGTCAACAGCGCGGCACGTACCGTGGTCATTGACGCGGGGCACGGGGGCACCGATCCCGGCGCATATTATGAGAGCACGTCCGAAAAGGACATCAACCTCGCCGTCGCGCTAAAGGTGCAGCCCCTTCTGATTGCACAGGGGTATAACGTCATTATGACCCGCTCGACCGACGTATTCGTAGATCTTTATGAACGTGCCGCCATTGCCAACAACATAAACGCGGACCTCTTTGTCTCCATCCACTCCAACGCGTCCGCCACAAGCAAAACGGCGCAGGGCATCCTCACCTACTGCTATCCCGGCAGTACACGCGGCGAAACCTGCGGTAAGATCATTCAAAAGAACATCACGGCGGCTACAGGTGCCAATGACCGCGGCGTCCTCACCGAGAACTACGTTGTCCTGCGGGAGACCAATATGTGCGCGGTGCTGGTCGAGCTTGGCTTCATGAGCACCCACGAGGAGCTCGAAAAACTTGTGGACGACAGCTATCAAACCAAGCTGGCGCAGGGCATCACAGACGGTATCGTCGAGTATTTAAATACATTGGATTAAGCGCACGGCGCACACAAAGCAGAGGGTGTAGACTTTGTCTACACCCTCTGCTTTTTTGCAATAAAACCGTGATATGATTGCAAAAATGTCGCCTGCGGGCGGACGATTGCACGCGAAAGACACCCCTGATGGGTTTCTTTCACACTATCTTCCGTTCCGTTTTGCAAGCGGATCCCTTTTATCTTCAGTCTGAGCTATGCCCGCGCAAAGCGCAGGCATAGCTTACATATGTGGAGGAGCCTATGCACATAACGGTACACGGCCTCGTGCTGCGGGAAGTGGAGTATAAGGAGAGCGACAAACTCCTCACCGTGCTCACGCGTGAGGAGGGGAAGCTCACGGTCAAAGCGCGCGGCTGCCGGAAGAAGGCGAGCGCCCTCGCCGCCTGCGCGCAGCTGCTGGTCTATTCGGAGATGACGCTTTATGAATACCGCGATTTTGTTCAGATGAGCGCGGCGGAGTCGTTGGCGCAGTTTTGGGGCGTCAAGGGGGATATCGACAAGCTCGCGCTCGGCTCGTACTTTGCGGAGACGATGGAGGCGGCCGCTGTGGAGGGCCGCGCCGAGCCGGAGCTTCTCTCGCTCATTCTAAACGCCCTGCATGTGCTCGATCAGCGCGACAAGCCGCTCGCGCAGGTCAAGGCGGTCTATGAGCTCAGCCTGCTGTGCCTTGGCGGTTACGAGCCGATGCTGGACGCCTGTGCGGTGTGCGGCGCGGAGGAGCCGTCAGAGCCGCAGTTCAGCCTGCGCGACGGCGTTTTGCACTGCGCGCACTGCCGCGCGGGGGTTCCGGGGCAAATTTCCATGCCCCTGTGCCCCGCGAGCCTCGCCGCGATGCGCCATGTGGCGTATGGGAACCCAAAGCGGCTGTTCTCCTTTGCGCTGCCGCCGGAGCCGATGGCGCGGTTTGCAAATGTCTGCGAGGCGTTTTTGCTCACCCAGATGGAGCGGGGCTTTCGCACGCTGGATTTTTATAAAGCCACACGAAAAAGCGTGTACCCCGGATGAAGGGGGTTCCCCTTGCCCGCCCGAGGGCTTGTCCTGTTTTTTCGCTTACTCAGCGGGAGGCAGGGCTCCGCCCTGCACCCTTTA
>JAJBUC010000154.1:0-7729 GCA_020860545.1 Oscillospiraceae bacterium
TGATATATATGCTATAATTTGCGAGACGCACTAAAATTAAGTGCAACATATTTTGGCTGGAGGATTCAGAAGATGATGGATAGGAAAAGAGCGTGCTGCTTCATTGGACATCGGAAACTACCCAAAGGAAAGATAGGAAACATAGTAAAACGCCTCGACCAGGAGATTGATAATCTCATCAGTCAAGGCGTGACGGATTTCATATCAGGTGGTGCACTTGGGTTTGACCAGATTGCCGCTTCTCTTATTGTGGCAAAAAAGGAAATGGGACATAGTGTCCGGTTAATTTTCGCATTACCCTGTACAAATCAAGATAAGAAGTGGAAGGCTGATCAGAAGCGGTTGTATCACAACCTGCTGGCGGAGGCGGACGAGGTTATCTATGTTTCGGAGGAGTATGCTAACGGCTGTATGAAAAAGCGCAACCGCTTTATGGTGGATAACTCGGCATACTGTATATGCGCGCGGTTGCATGGCTTTAGCGGAACAGATCAGACGGCAAAATATGCAAAGCAGAAGAGCGTGCGGGTCATTAACATTGCGGAATAGTCATGAAGAAAAAAGATTTTCTAATGTTTGCAGGAGAATATCTTGAATATATCTTTCTATCGTGGTAAAATATGTTGAAATAAAAAGCCACCCTCTTGTTAGGAGGCATAATATGTCGGTGAGTTACGATAAGTTATGGAAATTGTTAATAGATAAAAGGATGAATCGCACCGATTTAAAGAATGCAGCAGGCATTAGTTTTAATGTTTTAGCAAAAATGGGTAAGGGCGAAGTGGTATCAATGGAAAGCATGATTAAAATATGCAAAGCGCTGAATTGTGATATTTCTGATGTCATGGAAATAGAAAAATAACAGGAGGGCATATCCAATGGCTGTGGAACAGTCCACTGAAAGTCTAACGCGTCGTGAAATTAAATGTAGGGGCGGTGATAATGATTGGTGTTTTGTATTTCCTCAAGGCGATGTAGATGACGCAGAAAAAATATTGGATTTGCTGAAAAAGGCGGGTGGAAAGCCTACACAGTGTGACCTTGAAGATTTTTCTAAGGGTGGGAACGGAACCGCAAAGCCAGAGTTTATAATTACATTTAATGATGATATACATACAATTATCGTAGTTGAGTGCAAAAACTCTGCAAAAAAGCATCAGTCACAAAACCTTGACTACCCAAACGGTTACGCTGTGGACGGCGTACTTTACTACGCAAAATTCTTAAAGGAGAATTTTAATGTTATCGCAATAGCTATAAGCGGAACTAAAAAGACTGATATCAAGGTCGATGCTTTCTATTGGGGCAAAGGTCTAATGACTTACGACACGGACTTACTCAAAAAAGCAAAGGATATTATCTTAGAACCAAAAAACTACCTTAAGCTCGCAAAGGGAGAGAAATTGCAAAAAGATTATTCCCTTGACGAAATACGCGAAACGGCAATCGAAATGCATGACTACTTACGGGAAATAGCTGTAAGGGAAGAACATAAACCCATATTTATAGCAGGTGTACTTATTGCGCTTAATAACAATGACTTTTCAAAGAGCTATGCATATTTGCCATCTTACAACGCCGTTATGTCAGCCATACAAATTGCGATAGAGAACGAATTAAAAAAGGGCGGTATTCGTAACGATAGAGTGGCATATATCAAACAGATTTTTAAAATGCTGCAAGATAATTCAAAGTTCTCATCGATCCCATTAATTCGGAAAAAATCCATCGTATGGTATGTAGAACAATTAGAAATGAAAATAAAACCGATGATGGATTATGCTGATAGCACACTTGATGCACTAGGTGTGTTCTATCACGAATTTATAAAATACAGTGGTGGAGATGGTTCTGGCCTTGGCATAATATTGACGCCTCAACACCTTACTGAATTTATGGTTGAGTTGGCTGGAGTGAATAAAAATAGTAAAGTTGTTGATATTTGCTGTGGTTCGGGCGGGTTTTTAGTTACAGCAATGTCCAAAATGTTTAAAGATGCAAATCCGGTTGAAACTGCAACAATCCGAAAAGAGCGTTTATTTGGCGTTGAGCAAGATGACGGTTTGTATACGCTGGCTATTGCGAATATGATTATTCGCCAAGATGGGAAATCAAATATTATCAAAGGAGACTGTTTTGATCCCAAAGTAGTAAAAGAGCTAAAGGCCCGTAATATCAACGTGGGATTGATTAATCCTCCATATTCACTTAAGGGCGGCAAAGTTGAGTTGGAATTTGTTGAACAACTGCTTGAAATTTTAACGGTTGATGGTATCGGTGTCGTTGTCGTGCCGATGTCTTGCGCGATTGGTACAAAATTTAAGGATGTTCGCGAGCGTCTTTTTAAAAAGCATACCCTTAAAGCCGTTTTCAGTATGCCCGATGATATTTTTTATCCAACAGGAACGAACCCGTGTGTAATGGTATGGAAAGCCCACGCACCACACGATACTAGGCAGGAAACATATTTTGGATATTGTAAAGATGACGGGTATGTAAAGCGTAAAAAATTAGGACGCATTGATTATTATGGTCGGTGGTCAGATATACTTACCCAATGGTTAAAACTCTATCGTAATCATGATGTGGTTGATGGTCTTTCTGCGCGTGCGTGCGTCAATCATACAGATGAATGGTTATGTGAAGCGTACATGAAAACGGATTATAGCACATTGACGCAAGACGATTTTCAACAGACAGTTAATGATTATTTGGCATATCTCGTAAAGGCGGGTGAGGTATATGAAGGTTAATGACTTATTTACGCTTTTGCAAGGTAATAGCTTTGAATTGTTGAATATGGAGTTGTCTAATAGTTCGGGCATTAACTTTGTTTCTCGAACAGCACAAGATAATGGCGTTGTTGCTCAAGTATGTGCGGATGATATCGTCAAACCTTTTCCAGCAGGTTATATTACTGTTGCCCTTGGCGGGAGTGTGTTGTCCTCTTTTGTCCAACTGGAACCCTTTTATACAGCATTTCATTTAGCTGTTTTACAGCCTAAAAAAGAATTAACTCTACAAGAAAAGCTGTATTACTGCATGTGTATACAGTCTAATGGATATCGGTATAGTTATGGTAGACAAGCAAATAAAACACTAAAAAACATTGAATTGCCTGATGTTATACCTGAGTGGGTTTATACTACCCCAATTTCACCGTGCACAACGGCTAATATAAATGTTGCTGCGCCTCTGCTTAACTTTAAAAAATGGGGTGAATTTACATTGGGTGAATTGTTTCATTTTGTTAAAGGTAAGCGTTTGAGAAAAGAAGACATGCTGGTGGGTAGTACAAACTATTTAGGTGCGATAAGTGAAAACAATGGAATTAGACAGTTAATAGATGCTCCTGCCATATTTAAAGAAAATTGTATATCCGTGAATTATAATGGTAGTGTCGGCGAAGCGTTCTATCAATCTGAGTCATTTTGGGCTACAGATGATGTAAATGTACTTTATGCAAACGGGTGGACACTTAATAAATATATCGCGCTTTTTATTGTAACTGTCATAAAAGCTAACCGATACAAATTTAGCTATGGGCGCAAGTGGACAATGGAGAAAATGAAAAAAAGCCAAATAAAGCTTCCAGCAACCAGCCAAGGCTTGCCGGACTGGGATTATATGGAGCAGTACATAAAGGCGTTACCCTACGCAGATCGAATATAGTATTAATTTATTTGCGTTGAAAACTCACCGCATTAAAGTAGCCGTTTTTAGATATATTTGCATGAGTGGGAAGATTGATAACACCGTCTTGATAGCATTTTGATAACACAATTCCAGCAAACGCCATAGAAAATGGATAACTGGTATCAAATGAAGTAAAAAACGATCACGAGATCTAAACAGAATTGTTTAGAACAAGCTTTAAATTTGCGAGTGGGAATAAGCACTAAAACCCCGCAAACCATTGGCATATAATGGTTTGCGGGGTTTATTTCATTTGTGTGATACCTGTATGGTACCAGAAATCGAGAAAATCAGCTTTTCGACCAGCTATTCCATACATTTCTTGAACTGCTGTAAGGTGGTACTGTCTATCGTTTCTTCATGCTCATTTCCTGCGGAATATACGGAAAGTTTTTCGGAAATAGCCGATTGAAGTTCGGGCACCAGCTCAGCGACCAACGCAAGAAGATCTGCTTGTTTCTCGGCGGCGGTCTTTTCTACTGTCGGTGTCTGGCTACCGGCACGGTTGACCTCCTGCAGAGCATCGGCAAGCTGAATGCCCTTGTCCGGGTACAGGTGAGCATATGTATCCCATGTGGTCTGCACACTCTCATGCCCCAACCGCTCAGAGATGAGCAAGATAGGCTGTTTCATTTCGATGAGCATTGACGCATGGGAGTGGCGCAGGTCATGCACTCTAATACGCTCGACCCCCGCAATGTTGGCATAGGTGTCAAAGGCTCGCTTTTATACTCCCGGTAACCCTCCCGGTTGGTCGTGCTGTAACTCAGTGTCTTGTTATTTGGACAGATGTAGCAATCATACTTTTCGTCGTAGATATAGTCGTATTTGCGGAAGAATCCCTTCTTCGTCATTGGCCCCTTTCGTGGAACCAGCGGTGCTATCTTGTCCAGCAGCATGCGGCGAAGAATGGCAGGGGTTCGGTAGCCGGTATCCATGACCAGCATTGCAGCCTCTATTTTAACTATTGTGAGGTATACATTACATTCTGACACTAAGACAAAACCAAATCGTATGGCTGAGAAGTCGGCCGCTCCAGAACAGACCAGTCAGGTACCTGACGCAGCGCGGTCCATGTCTCGTAATAATAGCCGCGGTCAGGTACGATGTTCTCCTTATACTCGTAGTAGTAAGAGTTCGTCGCCGCCTGCACATCGAGGTAGTACCATTTGGAAGTCTCTGTGTTGTCCTGCCATGTGATCATATTGGACAGGAGATCTTCGGTGCTTTCCGGGGTTCTTTCCTGCATACGATTTACAATTGTGATAAACTCGGCACGGGTGATATACGCATCCGGGCGGAAGGTACCGTCTCCATAGCCGCTGAGCCAGCCAATGCTTGCCGCGTAGTTAATGTATTGCTCTGCCCAGTGGCCGGAGATGTCGCTAAAGCTCGTATCCGATATCTTTTCCGTTTGATTGAGCAGCGCAAACCGAGTCGCGATGGTCGCAAGTTCGGCGCGGGTGATGTTGTCTTTTGGCCCGAAGGACCCGTCTGCATAGCCTGCAATCACACCCAGGTTGGTCATGACGGAAATACTGTTATTATACCAGTCCTCAGAAACCACATCGCTGTACGCATTGGCTGTGCCCCAGTAATCATACCGCACCGTTTCGTTGAGCAGCCGGAAGAATACCGTGGTTACCTCGCTGCGGACAATATACCCCTCCGGGCGGACGCTTCCGTCCGGATAGCCGACGATGTAGGCAAAATGGTCGGTTGAGAAGGTGTCTATCGGGACAGGAAGATCGTCAATCGTGATCAGTGAATTTGATTTCCCGCCGCCGCCCTGTGCATTTTGCCGCCACTGCGCATACAGGGTGATGTCTTCCTGGATGGTAATCCAGTTCGTAGCGGCGTACTCGGTACCGGAACCATCGGCGCTTGTATTCCAGCCAAGGAAGGTATAGCCGCTGTTGGTAATGCCGATGGTTGTATTCGCCAGAATACGGTAGCGCGACGCCGGCGCAAGGCCGGTACTCTCATGGCTGCCGGTGCCGCCGTTTGCCAGATAGGTTACCGTGTAGGTTGTGCCTTCTTCCGCCCACTGCGCGTACAATGTAATGCTGCTGCTAATCGTTATGGCACTGCCGGCTGTATACGCTGTCCCGGTTCCGTCGGCCTGGGTGTTCCAGCCGGAGAAGGTATAGCCGGAGTAGCTGATACCGGTTTCACTGTGTGAGAGGACGGTGTACTCCGTCTGCGCGCTCAGCCCTGTGTCGGCGTAACTGCCTGTGCCGCCGTTTGCATTGTATCGTACTGCGTATGTGGTGCTACCGCCACCGCCGCCCGAAGTATTTACCCTCCACTGCGCGTAGAGCGTAATGTCGCCGGTAATAACAAGCGGATCTCCAATGGTATAGGTCACGCCGCTGGACGGTTCGTTCCCCCAGCCGAGGAAGGTATAACCGCTGCGACTGATGCCCGTCCCGCTCTGGCTTAGAATTATGTGGCTGCTGCCATTGAGCTGTGTGGCCGTATAGCCACCGGTACCGCCGTTTGCATCGTAGGTCACGGTGTAGGATTGCATCGGATCGGTTGTCTCCGGGGCTTCCGGATTGTCCGGATCGTTCGCCCATATCACCTGTGCTGTGTTGGTAACGGAGCCGTCCACCGGCTCAATTGCATCCGTTACCGTCAGGGTAACCGTGACACTGCCGCCATTCCCGGCTGCAACCGCGCCCAGATTCCATGTGATGTTATGTGTACTGCCGTCATAACTGCCGGACGGGTTGCTGGCAACATAGGTCATACCTGCGGGCAGGGTATCTGTAACGATAACACTGTCGGCGTCGCTACCGGTGTTATTAATATAGTTGATTTGGTAGGTCACGGCATCACCAACCGCCAGTTCGGCCACGACTTGATTCCCGTTAATATCCTTGATGTACTTCGTGGTGTTCAGGGGATTTGTCGCTGTGCTCTCTTCCTCGTCAAGCTCGGTGCCTGTCCCACTCTGCGTCCATTGGAAGTCCGCCGCGTTGGTGACCGAAAGCTGCGCGTCCTCGGTGACCCGTACTGTCACTTCAACACTACCGCTCACGTCCGGCTCAACGTTATCCACTGTCCATCTGAGGGTTCTCCCATCGCTGGAAACCGTCGCCGCCGGGGTGCTGCTGACATAGGAAAGTCCGTCACCCAGCGTATCCGTTACCACCACGTCAGCCGTTACGCCGTTTTGGTTGAGGTACAGAATGGTATAGGTAATCTGATCGCCGATTTCCACGGGGGCGTTTTCAAAGCCCGTTTCGCTGCTTACATATTTGATGGAGAAAAGTGGGTTGACGACCGGCGGCGGCATTTCGGGCTCGGTTTCATCCGCATTCCAGACAAGCTCAGCACTGTTATAGATCGCGGCACCTGCCTGACTGGTGACATTGACCGTCACCGTGACATAGCCGGTCGCATCGGCGAGCACCGTACCGAGATCCCATGTGACCACGCCGTTTTGTTCCGTGCCACCATCAGAACTGCTGATGTATTGCAGCCCATTGGTTAACGTGTCGGTAATGACCAGCGTCGCATCGCTTCCGGTTGCGTTTGCGTACCAGATGGTATAGGTAATGGTATCGCCAACGGAAACGGCTGCTCCGTCTGCTCCTATGTCACTGCTGACATACTTGGTGGAACCGGCCGGATTTTCAGTGGACGGGTTTTCTTCCGACGTGTTATCGCCGTTGTTCCAGCTCCACACGAGAGCAGCGTCGTTTGTGATCCTTATGCCCGCAGCATTCGTTACCTTTGCAGTGACGGTAACCGTGCCGCTTGTGTCAGGCGCAATATTGGTCAGCGTCCATGTGATGCGATTGCCGCTCTGGCTAACGTTGTCGCCGGTGTGGCTGACATATTCCAGACCGTTCTCCAGTTCATCGGTGATGGTCAAATCCGCCGTTTCACCCGTTGTGTTCACATAGCGGATTTCATAGGTGATCTCATCTCCGATATAGACCATTGCACCGCCTTTACCGCTTCCATCGCCGATGTATTTTATGGAGCCGACCGGCTCGACCGGGTTGGTGGTGGTCGGTTCCTC
>JAJBUC010000154.1:7829-14975 GCA_020860545.1 Oscillospiraceae bacterium
CCGTGTTATTCACGTACTTGATCGCATAGGTGATCTCGTCCCCGACCGTGACGGGCGTACCGTCCGTGCCTGCCGCGTTGCCGCCGCTCACGTACTTGGTGGAGCCGACCGGGTTTTCCACCGACGGCTCCTCTGGGAAAGATCCATCGCCCCAGTCGAGCCGCGCGGCGTTGTTAATGGTCGCTCCGGCCTTCTCCGTTACTTCCACCACCACAGTTACAGAGCCGCTTCCACCGTCCGGCACATCGGAGATTTCCCAGACAACTACGCCGTCTGTTTCCACCCCGTCATCGGTACTGCTGATGTACTGCAGGCCGTCTTCCAGCACATCGGTGATCGTCAGATCCGACACCGCGCCTGTTTGATTCACGTAGATAATTTCATACGTAATCCGGTCGCCCACATGGACCAAAGCGCCGTTCTTGCCCGCAGCGCTGCTCTCTGCGACAACCTTGGCAGAACCGATTGGGTTGACGGTTTCATTGCTCTCCTCGTCGGTGGGCTCCCCTGCGCCTGTCCAGACCAGCGACGCCTGATTGTCAATGGAGCTGATATCGGTGAGGTCGCTTGCCACCTGCGCGGTCAGCGTAACCGTACCGCTCTCCCCGGCGGGGACATTGGCTATGGTCCAGGTGACGACGCCGCTGTTCTCATCGCCATTATCGGACGCGCTGACAAACTCCAGCCCGTCAGGCAATACGTCGGTAATCTCGACCGTGGCCTGCTCGCCCGTATTGTTAATATACCGGATGACATAGGTAATCTCATCGCCGGATTTGACGGAGACACCATCATAGCCCGCACCGCTCTCTTCCGACACATACTTGTATGACCCGACCGGCGTCTCCGTCTCCGACGTCTCGGGATTGTCGCTGTCCGCACTCCAGACCAGCTTCGCTTCGTTGACGATTATGGTCGGTGCGTTCTCGTTCACCCTTACGGTAACGGTAACCGTACCTGCGGCACCGTCGGCGACACTGTATATATTCCATGAAACCGTCCCATTGCTATGCGTACCGCCACCGGTGGTGCTGACGAAGGTAACACCGTCAGGCAGTGCGTCGGTGATGGTGACGTTGGAAGATGTGCCTGTATGATTGATGTATTGGACCGTATATGTAATCAGGTCACCATAGCGGACAAGTTCGCCGTCTGCGCCCTTGCCGCCGCTGACGTATTTGAAGGATAACACCGGATTTGTCACGGAAGGCTCCTCAGGCGTCTGATCTGTCCCGCCGACATCCGTCCAGAGAACAACCGCCTTGTTCACAATCTCCGCGCCCACATCCTGCGTTATCTTTACTGTCATGGTGACCTCGCCGGTTGCGTCCGCGCTCAGGCCGGCAAAACTCCATGTGACGGTGTTGGTGGCTTCGTCGTAGAGGCCATCTGCCGTTGGTGTGTGGCCCACATATTCCAGTCCGGCGGGCAGGGTATCGGTGATCTTCACATCCGCCGTGTCCCCGGTATTGTTGCGATAGGTAATGGTATAGGTAATCTCGTCCCCGATGGACACCGCCG
This sequence comes from Oscillospiraceae bacterium, assembly GCA_020860545.1. Classification (GTDB taxonomy): domain Bacteria; phylum Bacillota; class Clostridia; order Oscillospirales; family Oscillospiraceae; genus JAJQEJ01. The sequence goes on from JAJBUC010000154.1 coordinate 9,351, forward strand.
CGCCGTTCTCGCCCGCGCCACCCGCAACTATTTTAGCGGAACCGACCGGATTGGTGGTTTCCGTGTCCTTTGTGTAGATGTTGTCTTCCGCGTCTTTCCACGTAATTGTAGCTTTGTTGGTAATGTTCGCGCCGACATCCTGCGTCACCTTAACGGTTACAGTGACCGTGCCGATTGCACCCGCAGTCAGACCGGGCATACTCCACGTGACGGTGCCCGTGGCGTCGTTGTAGCTACCACCGCCTGTGCTGCCTACATACGTCAGCCCGGTGGGCAGGACATCGGTCAGTGTCAGGTCGGCGGTCACGCCCGTATTGTTCGCGTACCGGATTGTATAGGTAATCTCATCACCCACCACAACCAGTGTGCCGTTTGCGCCCGCACCGTTGTCGATATATTTTATGGCACCAACCTGAATGGGGACCTTCGGGTCTTCCGTTACCACACCGCCGCCCGCCTTTTCCCATGTAAGGATTGCTTCATTGATGACGGTGTTGCTGCCGATGATGCGCTCCGTCACCTTGACGGTCACGGTGACTTCATCGGTCGCGCCATCCGCCAGGTTTGAGAAGCTCCATGTAATGGTTCCCGTGGCTTCGTCATGGCTGCCGCTGCCTGTATGGCGCACATACGCCAGACCGGTTGGCAGTTTATCTGTAATCGTCAGGTCGGCGGTCACGCCCGTGTTGTTGACATACTTGATTACATAGGTAAACTCATCGCCAATGGTGATGGGTATGCCGTCTATGCCCACATCGCTGTCGCGGCTGACATACTTGCTTGAGCCGACCGGGTTTTCCACCGACGGTTCTTCCGGAGGCGACCCGTCATCCCAGTCCAGCTGTGCGGCGTTTGTGATCGTTGCCCCGGCGTCCCCTGTCACCTCAGCCACCACAGTCACAAAGCCGCTGCCGTCGGCCTGGACGCCCGGAATGCTCCAGACGACCACACCGGCTGTCTCCACACCGCCGTCGGAGCTATTCACGTACTGCAGGCCGGGGGCCAATGCGTCTGTGATGGTAAGATTCGCCACCGCGCCTGTGGGATTAATATAGGCAATTTCGTACGTAATTCTGTCGCCCACATGGACCGCCGCGCCGTTCTTGCCCGCCGCGCTGCCGTCGCTGACGTATTTGGCGGAACCGACGGGGTTGATGGTCTGGTTGCTATCCTCGTCGGTGGACTCCCCAGCACCTGTCCACACCAGTGACGCCTGATTGACGATGGTACTGATGCCGGTGAGGCTATTCGCCACCCGCGCAATCAGGGTGACCGTGCCGGATTCCCCGGCGGCGACATTGGGTATGGCCCAGCTAACCGTGCCACCGCTCTCCACACCGTCGTCTGTCGCGCTGATAAACTCCAGTCCGGCGGGCAATACATCGGTTATTGTGACCCCCGCATTTTCACCCGTATTGTTCACATACCGGATAACATAGGTTATCTCGTCGCCGGATTTGACGACGGCACCCTCGTAGCCCGCGTCGCTGTCTTCCGATACATACTTGTATGACCCGACCGGCGTCTCCACAACCGGTGTCTCCGTGCCCGGTATCTCAGGATTGCCGGGGTCACCCTCCCAAACCAGTTTGGCTTCATTCACAATGACGGTTCCCACGTTCTCTGTCACATACACGGTGACGGTGACAAAGCCGGTGCTGAGCGCTGGCACAGAGTCCAGGTTCCATGTGACGGTTTCAGTGCTTTCGTCATAGGTTCCGGTGGGACTGCTGCCCACATACTCTACGCCGCTTGGCATCTGATCCGTGATTTGCAAACTTTGATTCGTGTTACTGTTATTTACATAATAGATTTCGTAAGTAATCGTATCGTGATAGCGAACCGGCTCGCCGTTTGCGCCCGCACTGTTTGCGCTGACATACTTGACGGAGGATACATCGACGTCGTTGGTCGCCTCTACCTCCTGCGTGGAAGTACCTCCATCCACAAAGTTCCATACAAGCCGCGCCGTGTTCGTGACCGATCCAATCGCCGCCTCGGTGACGCGCGCGGTGATTGTCACCGTGCCGCTGCCACCCGCCGCAATGTTTTCGAGCTTCCATGTGACGACGTTGTCCTGCACATCTGTGCTTACCGAGTCACCAGCTGCATGGCTCACATACGCCAGCCCGGACGGCAGGGCATCGGTAATGGTAAGATTGGCTGTTGTGTCTTTGTAGTTGACATAGTCAATGTCATAGGTAATTTCATCCCCGATGATTACCGCCGCGCCGTCGACACCTGCCGCGCTGAATTGACTCACCGTCTTTTTAGAGGATATCCCACGGATATAAATCCGTCCGTAATCCTGCAGGGTAAAGGAGGTGTCGTCCGTGGAGGAGCCGGAGGCAACCGCATCGCCATTCACACCGCCGGCGATGCCGGTGGTGGTGCCGACGTTCATGGAGGAAAAAGTGGTGCTCGGCCAGGAGCGGATGACATGCTCATCGCCCCAGTCCTCAAAGCTCGCCTTGTCAAAGCCGCCGTTGCGCTCATAGACGGTAACCGCACCGCTGATCACGTCAATCGTCTTTGCCGTGTCGCTTGTTGAGGCCCACGTGCCGGTTCCAAGGTTCGCAAGAAAATAAGGATCTAACAAGTAGTACAAGCTTCTGCCGCGTAGCGCAATGCCGCGAATATCCGCGCTGCCGTTGTTGCCTACCACCGTGCCGTCATTGCGGATATCGATTTCTCCCGGATGATCCGCTGTAAACAGGCCATATTGGTTGCTGGTGCTATAACTGCCAAGCGCGATGGTCGCACTCATCGGATTGTGACTCTCGGCATAGAAGTCCGCGCCGTTGCTCACCGTAATGTTCCCGCTGGTATTGGCCGAGAACGCGATTGCGCCATTGGGATAGAGCGCAACGTCCTCAATGTACTGGTTTGCGAGAATATTGGTGATATCCTCGCTGTGATTGATCACCGTAAGCCGGCTGCCGGTGCCGTCTACGGTAATATTGTGCTGTCCTGCGCTGTAAGTCTGGGCGGTAATCGTCGCGCGGGTGCCATAGCTGCTCTCCACCCACATTACTCCGCCGTCCCGCACCTGGATATCCAGCGCGCCGGAGGTATCATGGAAAATAGATCCATAGAGCGAATACTTTGTGCCCGAAGAATTCTCGCCCGTCTTAATCAGTGTGAGCTTGGAGCCTGCACCACTGACCAGATAGTTGGCGCTGCCGACAGTGTAGATGGTGCTGTCCTGCGTATTCTGCGCAAACATTTCACCGCCATTGGTCACATTGAGGTTAAAGTTCGTGCTCGTCTCCGCCGCAATACCAAATTGGACATAGCCGGTGGGTTTTCCCTCGCTGTCGTTGGGGTTGATGAGCAGCCGGCTGTCCGCACCGTCGATGTTGATCGTTTTGTCCGTATAGGAGCCAGTGCCCCCGGCAAGCGACATGGCACGCCATCCGGTGGCCTGAATGAGCATGGTACCGCCATTGACAATATCCATGGTAAAGGCGTTGCCATTATAATGCTCAAACGCCGCATATTCGTCAGGAGAGGACGCGTCTCTCGGGAGTAACGAAGCGCGGTTGCCTTCGTTCCCATTGGCATTGATCTGCATGGTCCCGCCGTCTATGGTAACGGTATCGTTGCCGGAGCCGCCTGTGCTATACTCATAATACCAGCCGTTTCCGTTTGCAGAGTGCACCATAATCGTACCTTCAACCGTGGTATTACTGCTGCTGCTTCCGGTACCCATAATAGCCACAGGAGCGTACGCACGTGCGCCAAAGCTTCCGGTCCCAAAAGCTCCGTTTCCGTCTATGTACAAAACAGCTTCTTCCGCTACTGTAATCTCCAGCGGCTCGCTGCCGCTTTTGCGCAGCAATAGCGCATTGTAGCCATAAACATCACTATTTGTGTAAGTTTGCCCCGTTGTGAGCGTCACCGCTGCGCCGCGCTCAAGCGTAAATGCCTTCCCCGCGTGGGAGCCAATGACAGAAGACGCATAGTACGGGTAACCGGCAGCTTGACGGTTCGTATTTGCCTCAGCGGCAAACGCGGACTCTGCACCAAAGAGGAAGCTTTCATATCCAAATATCAAGCTTCTTATATAATATTGATATAAGTCCAAGCTTGTTGAAGTAACATTTGTTGCCCTGATGATATTCACCTCGGCACCTGCCGCAATTTCAAATGTTCCGTATGCAACCGCGTTGGTTGCCGGATCATACTGCCGCGTCGCGTCGCCAACACCGACGCTTCTGAAGAATTGACCAACACTCGCCGAGTTCGCGCCGCTGACACCCCCTTCATTCCACATGTCAAACTGGCCCTCAATCGTCACATTCCGGGCGAAAACAACCGCGTTCAACGCGCAATTGCCGTTTGCAGTCAAGCTATTTTCCTCATAAAAATGCACGTCGCTAAAATAGCTGAAGCTGTAATTGAGGACATCTGCATGATTTGCCCCGATCAGGGCCGTTCCCGTAAAGTCGATCGAATAAAAATCCGCTGTCCATGTATTTGTGCCGGTTAAGGTGCTGTAAGCACAGAACACACCCGCGCTGCTTGTCGTGGTCAAAACTGCGGCGTCCGCAGGCGCTGCGATACTCAGGTCATACACCGTCAGCGCACCGCTCCCTGATAAATTAACGCGGGTCGAGCCACCTGAAAATGTCAGCGTATTCTCATCGCCAAAGATGGTCAGGTCGCCCGTCCGCGTAACCGCGGCTGTTACCGTGATGTTATCGGTTAATTTAATTGACCGGTCCCCGCCCGTCACCGCATTACGAAATTCCGTCTCTGTTGCAACCGGAGTTGCAGTATCCCAATTCGGGTCCCGGTCGCGGGCGGCGGCGAGCGCCTGTACACCGGCAAAAAAGGTGTAGTAGGGCGCGCCAAAGGCGTCATCGTCGGACACCAGCTGGCAGATATACCCTGCCGGCATCCATTCGTCTGGAACCGCTTCCTCCCAGTGCGGCTTTGCGGCGAGCATGGCAGCCAGTGCAGCCATGTAGCCGTCAGAGATTGCCGCAGCGTATGCGTCGTTCGCGCCGTCTATCCAAGCCTGCACCTCCGCAAGACTTGCGGGCTGGGCGTCGTATGATACGACATCCTCCATTGCCGCAGCAGCACTCTCGCCGTCGGTTTCTGTTGGAGTGCTTTCCTCGTCAGCTTCCTCCGGCGTACTTTCCTCGTCAATTTCTTCCGGTGTAGATTCCACATCGGTTTCTTCCGGCGTACCTTCCTCATTGCTTTCCGGCATCGAATTCTCGTCGCTGTTTTCCACCGGGGTGTCCTCATCCTCGGGCGCTGCTGTGGCATCGTCGCCGGTCTCTTCCCATTGCTGTGTTTCCATCGCCCAATCATCATCCTGCGCCAATACCTGCCCAGGAAGCGCAGAGAAAAACATGAAAAACACCAGCAGCAGCGAAAGTGCGCGCTTACCTAAATGGCTTCTGATCAAATTAATGGCTTTCCTGTACATTTCCGTTCCTCCTTTTATAAAATGGATTTGTATAGGTGGTTCCGAAATGATGATCCTCCTTTCTTCCGGAGACCATAGGGTTACCTGGATCCTATATAAAAATGTGGACACATGAAATGGTGGCTCATTCAGATAACAAATATACTTGTACTTGTGGAGTTTTGGCATATTCTGTTAAATAC
>JAJBUC010000046.1:0-13593 GCA_020860545.1 Oscillospiraceae bacterium
GGCCTCCCGGCCCACGCGCCCAGGCCCCCCGCGAGCCGCCACCGCGCGGTGCGGCGCGGGGCGAAGAGGCCCCCGCGCGACGGGCAGGACGCCGCCGGCGGCGGGCCGCTGCACGCGCGGGAGGGGGAGCACACGCTGGAGGTCTGGGCCCCATAAAATTTTATAAATTTTATAATATAGGCTGTAATTTGGAAGAGAAACCATGTATAATAGCGGTATTGTTATAAAGGGAAGGAATGGTAATTGTCGTGCTGAATATGACCAGCCGGGCGCTGTCGCAGGGCGTGCACCTGACGGCGCTGCACACGGAAAAATTCAAATCGAGCTTTCTTTCAATACAGCTGCTCGCGCCGCTCTCCGCGAATACCGCCTCGCGCTATGCCCTGCTGCCGCCGGTGCTGCGCAGGGGGACGGCGCGCTATCCGGATATGCAGTCCCTCTCCGCGGCGCTCGATGCGCTTTACGGCGGGAGCATTGACCCGTTTGTCCGAAAACAGGGGGGGACGCAGCTGCTCTCCCTCGTCGGGACGTTTCTGGACGACGCGTATACCGGCGGGGAGCGCCTGCTGGAGCCCTTCGCCGCGCTGATGGGGGATATGCTGCTGCATCCGGTGCTCGAGAAGAGATGCTTCCGCCCGGACTACTTTGAAAGCGAAAAGCGCAACCTGATCAATGAGATCAAAGGGCAGGTGAATGAAAAACGCCGGTACGCGAAAAACCGCGTGATTGAGGAGATGTGCGCGGGGGAGCCCTTCGGCGTGCACGAGCTGGGTACGGCGGAGGCCGCCGGGGCCGTCTCGCTGGAGGGGCTCTGTTCGGCGTATCGGGAGCTGCTCGAGACCGCCGGTGTGGAGCTGTTCTACTGCGGCTCGGCGGAGCCCGCGCGGGTGGAGGAGGCGCTGCGTACTGCGCTCCAGGACCTGCCGGAGGGCAAGGTGCGCTATGTACCCGCGTCACCGCAGCAGGCGGGGCCGCCGCAGGCCCCGCGCTTTGTGGAGGAGAAGCTGGACGTCACACAGGGCAAGCTCACGATGGGCTTTCGCACCGGCGTCACCATGGCGGACGCGCAGTATCCCGCGCTGGTGCTGCTCAACGCGGTTTACGGCGGGACGGCGACGTCCAAGCTCTTTATGCACGTGCGCGAGGAGCTCTCCCTGTGCTATTATGCGAGCTCCAGCATACTGGGGACAACGGGGCTCATGCTGGTGAATTCGGGCATCGAATTCGCGCAGTTCGAACGGGCGAAGGAGGAGATTCTGCGCCAGCTCCAGGCGTGCAGGGACGGCGATTTTGATGCAGACGAGCTGGAGGGCGCGCGCCGCGCGGCTGTGAGCGCCTGCCGGTCGCTGACCGATTCGCTCCACCAGCTGGAGGATTACTGGCTCAAGCAGGTGGTCGCGGGCGGGGAAGAGCCGCCGGAAGCCTTTATCGCGCGGCTCGAAGCGGTGACCCGGGACGAGGTCATCGCCTGCGCGCGGAATATTCAGCTTGACACGGTATATTTCTTAAACGGGAAGGAGGCGTGAGACAGTGGAGCAGAGAGACTATACACGCCTTGGCGAGACGGTGTTTCACACGGTGCTCTCCAACGGGCTCAATATTTATGTAGACCGGAAAAAAGACTATCAGAAGAGCTTTGCCTTCTTTGCCACCCGTTACGGCGGCATGGATATGAAGTTTCAGCTGGACGGCAAGTGGCAGGACACCCCTGCGGGCGTCGCGCACTTTCTCGAGCACAAGATGTTCGACACCGAGGACGGCAACGCCCTGCAGGCGCTCGCCCTCAACGGTGCCCAGCCGAACGCCTTTACGAGCAATGCCATCACCGGGTACTTTTTCGAGAGTACCGAGCAGTTTGAAGAGAACCTCAAAATTCTCCTCTCCTTCGTCTCTGTCCCCTGGTTCACGCAGGAGAGCGTGGACAAGGAGCAGGGGATCATCGGGCAGGAAATCCGCATGATTGAGGATAACCCGGAGTGGCAGGTTTACATGCAGATGCTCTCCGCCCTCTATCAAAGCCACCCCATCACCGTCCCCATCGCGGGCAGTGAGGCGTCGATCTCGCGCATCACGGCGGACACGCTCTACCACTGCCACAGGGCGTTTTACAGGCCGGGGAATATGGTGCTCTGCGTGGCGGGGGACGTGGACCCCGCGCGGATCGCCGCCCTTGCCGCGGAAATCCTGCCGCAAGAGGCGGGGGAGCAGGCGCTGCGCGACTACGGCGCGCAGGAGCCGGAGGGTGCCGTCAAGGCGCTTGTCACAATGGAGATGGAGGTCGCGGCGCCCCTCTTCCAGATCGGGTTTAAGGCGGACGCCCCGGTGAAAGGGGAGGGCGCGCTGCGGCAGCAGCTTGTCTGCTCGCTCGCGTGCGATGCGCTCGCCGGTACATCGAGCCCGCTCTACGCGCGGATGTATGAAGAGGGCATCATCAACGCCACCTTCGGCTATGACTATGAGGAGGAGCCCGGCTGCGCGTTTTTTGTCTTCGGCGGGGAGAGCGACGCGCCCGAGCGGGTGCGGGAGGCCGTGCTTGCCGAGGCGGAGCGCATCGCGCGGGAGGGCATAGACGACGCGCTCTGGGGCCGCCTGAAAAAAGCGGCGTACGGGCAGCAGGTACGCAGGCTCAACTCCTTTGAGAGCATCTGCGTGCAGATGGCGCAGGCGCATTTTGACGGATATGACTATCTCCGGTTTCCGCAGGTCTTCGACACCATCGGGAAGTCCGATGCGGAGCAGGTCATCACCCGCATCATCACGCGCGCGCGCGCAGGTATGGCGGTGATCCTGCCGAAGGAGGGTGCGGACGGGTGCATGTAGTCTCCTTCCCGGGGCTGGGGATCGGTGAGATCACAATCAACCGCGTGGCGTTTCACATCGGGAGCTGGCCGGTATACTGGTACGGCATCATCATCGCGGTCGGTTTTTTCCTCGCCATACTCTATTGCTGCCGCGTCGCGCCCCGTTTCGGCATCAAGCAGGACGATGTGATCGACATGCTGTTTTTCGCCGTCCCCATCGGCATTGTCGGCGCGCGGCTGTACTATATCATATTTTACTATTCCCAGTTTCAAAAGGCGGACGGGAGTCCGGATTTCCTGCAAATGCTGCGCATCTGGGATGGGGGGCTTGCCATCTATGGCGGCGTGATCGCGGCGGTCGTGACCCTGTTCATTTTCTGCCTGATACGGAAAATCCGCTTTCTGGCGTTCGCCGATCTGGGGATGCTGGGCTTTCTCATCGGCCAGTGCGTCGGGCGCTGGGGCAATTTCATGAACGCGGAGGCGTTCGGGTCGGAGACAACCCTCCCTTGGCGCATGGGCGTGACCGCGTGGAACGGTACGGCGATGCAGTATATGGAGGTGCATCCCACCTTTTTATATGAATCGCTCTGGAATCTGGCCGGGTTTTTGCTCTTGAGTACGGTGGCGAAAAAACGGCGCAAATTTGACGGGCAGATTTTTGCCGGGTACTTTCTCTGGTACGGCATCGGGCGGTTCTGGATTGAGGGGCTGCGCACCGACAGCCTCTACTTCTTCAATACCCCCATACGTGTCTCGCAGGCCGTCGCCATCTTGACCGCCCTGCTTGCGCTCCTGTTTCTCCTCTTTCATCTGGTCATCAAAAAGCATACGCCGCAGCAGCTCTGGGTGAACCGGGCGGCTGCGGCGGCGGACAAGCAGGCGGCGTGCCGTGTCGCCCTGGTCTTCCCCGCAGGGGTGGAGGACGCCAGAGCCTGGGCCGACGGCTTTCACAGCGAGGGGAGCTATACGGAGGAATACGCCATGCCGGAGGACGCGAGCCCCGACGCGGTGTCTGAAATCCTGATGACACTCAGAGAGCGCGGCGATCTGACCGATGTGCTCGTCTGGCACCCGGACGACTCCTCCGCATCTGTGTAGCGGCGTTCAGGGGGTTATATTTTCAAAGATGATATTGTCGCAATACTTCTTTGCTATCTGCAGATCCCGCGCATTGCGCACCACCCAGCCAAGTACGCAGAGGGTCTTTCTGGCCTGCGCTACGCTTTTGTTTGGCAGATCGTGAATGTTGTATGAGATGAAATCGGGGGCGCTCACAGAATTCAGCAGCAGATTGCGCAGCATGAATTTGGCCGCGCCGCTGAGCGTTTCCCCTTTGAATTGCGACGCGATTTGCCCTCGTAACATCTCCGGACTGTTCTTTTTGAAGTACTGCAGCGAAAAAGGGTCAAATGAGGCGACGGCAAATGCGCCGTCGTAGTTTTGGAGGACGGTGAGGAGCGTTTCCTCCAATTTTCCTGCTCTTCCTGTGTTCTTGATCTCGATCACAATGGGGACGCGGCCGTGTACCGCGTCCAGCACCTCTGTCAATCGTGGTATTGTATAGGGGGTACCGGAGAGCCGCAGCGCGCGCAGCGCAGAGAAAGTGGCATCCTTTACGAGATGGTGCTGCCCCGTCATTCTGTGGGTACCCGCGTCGTGGAAAACGACAATCTCCCCATCCTGCGTCAGACGCACGTCCAATTCAATCCCATAGTGATGGTCCGCAGCCGCCAGAAAAGCCGGGATAGAGTTTTCCGGTTTTCCCTCGCCGTGCAGCCCCCTGTGCGCGATGGGCGTCTCGTAAAGCCAACGTGTATCGTGCATATAAACCTCCCTGAACGGATATGAAAAATATTGGGGCTGTAGCAACATGTGCTACAGCCCCCGATTATGGATTAGTCCGGCGGTAGCTTCCGGACCCTCGTCTGAATGCCGCAGCTGCTGCATTGGAAATGATCCTCTGCTTCCATTGCAGGGTCGGATGTCATCTCGTCATCCGCAAAGGCGACGGACGGCGTCGGGTCATCTGCCAGATACGATATAAGGTTGCTGGAGTGATAAATCTTCATACTGACACCTGTTCTTTCCAAGTCTTTCGCACCATAAAATGGTGCATTACAATATATGCGCGGGATGGGAAAGCGCGTGCAGCGAAACGGCTTTTTTGTTGTCTATACAGGTAAAGCTGCAGAGGAGAGGGTGAGCACGGCGGAGCCCCCTGACTTTTCCTGATGGATCATTCTACTATTTCGTAATTTTTGACTCCATGTTCCAAAAAAATATTAATCAGCTCATTTCTGGAGCGGTTACTTTCATTTGCGATATGATCAAGCTTGGCAACGGTTTCAAGTTTAATTCGGATAGAAAAAGTTTTATATCCATCCTCGCCTTTGACATATTCTTTTTTTGGAATCTGAATTCGATCATGTTCCATTTCTTTCACCTCAACTGGAGTATAACTTGACACTTGATTTAATGATATGTTATCATACATGTTATAAATCATGTTTGAAATAGCGGGATGGATATTACATATGATCATTGACATTAAAGGAACCATTCTGACTCCCGGTAAGAAAGGGGAACATTGTCGCGGTAACGGTGCGCATTACGAGAATGGCAAGCGCATTGAATGCTGCTGCGATGAATGCGATTTTTCTTGCTGCTGCCTGCCTGAAGATCACAAATGGTATCTCCCTTTTGATGAGACGGAATCATAAGAACTTCCCGATGATAGCAGGAGAGACATCAAAATAAAAATGCGTTTATGCCGGATCATATACGCTTTATTCTTCTATGAAATACTTGACAAAACATGGGTACAGTGCTACCATTTATTTGTACTAAAACAATCGATTTGGTTTAAACTGTTTTTTGATTTATCGTTTTATCCCGGGATGATACGGAGGATGATCATGCCGTTACCAATTACTGATGAGGAGAAAATCCGCATCACCCATCAGGTTTTCGCCCTCTTTGCGCTGCACGGCTTTGACGGAATTTCTATGGATGAGGTTGCAAGGCAGGTCAACCTGAGCAAGGCAACCCTGTACAAGTATTTTAAGAGCAAAGAGGATATTGTGCGGGATATGGTCGGTGAGATAAGGGGTCACCTGTGTGCGCTGCATTTGTCTACAGACGACGGTATTGACAGTGTGCTTGCAAGCATATCGGCTATCTACTTCAAATCGGTTTTGATCGCTGCGTATTCCAGTTCAAAATTCCTGGCGGATTTGGAAGAAAAATATCCCGATGCTTACGCGGATTACATCTCGGCGCTGGATGCGGTTCAGATACGGTTTGCCGACTTCTATGCGCAGGCCGTCCGGGAGGGATACTGCAGAGCGCTATCCATCAGCCTTGTGGGAGAGCAGACAAGAAAGATGCTGCCGGTGATCATCCGCTCCGATTATCGGGACAGGCATGGCACAACTCTGCCGGATGTGATTGCAGAGTACTATAAACTATTGCTATACCAGCTGCTCAGTGCGCCCTATCTGGCGGTTACGGAGCAAGAAGGGCTGTATTCCTTTGTGGAAGAATTGGTTCAGGTACTGAGAGAGCAACTGCTCATCCGTTAAGAAATGAAGAAAAAATCCCTTGTCAAGGCGGCGTTTTATTCTTGTGAATACAGGTGCTAAGGGGAATTATAATGGCTATGACACTATTTCGTATTATCGGCGCATACCGGAAATGGAGAAATCACTGGGATGACTTATGTGACCACTGCGGACTGTGCTGTTATATACGCACCGCGTCCCCTTCGGGCGAAGTGACCATTGACTTTTCTTCCCCCTGCAAATTTCTCGATGAGGAAACCCATCTGTGCCGTGTGTTCAAAAACCGTTTTCGTGAGTACCCCTATTGCGGCAGTGTAAATCTCTACCAGGCATTGTTCAATCCGGCCATGCCGCCGAGCTGTGCGTATGTGCAGACCTTCCGTCTGTGGAAAAAACAGCCGCCTCCGGCACAGGGAGGGGATGGATACAGCGAACAGCCATAAACAGCAAGCAATCAGGCCGAATGAAATTTATTGTGAGGAGATCAGATTATGGAAACATTAAACGCAATTGCAAAAAGAAGATCAACGAGAGCCTTTTCCCCGGAAAGGCAAATCACCAGGGAGAATCTGGATCAAATCCTGGCTGCGGGCTGCGCCGCACCCGTTGGAATGGCTGATTATGGGTCGATTCATCTGACGGTTATCAGAAGTCAGGAGAAGCTTGCGAAAATCAACAGGGCGGCGCAGGAGGCATTCAAAATGGATCGGGAAGTTCTGTATGGCGCCCCGACGCTGGTGCTGGTATCCGTGTCTGAGCAGCAGAAAGCGCCCAATATCCAATATGCCAATGTGGCGTGTGTGGTTGAAAATATGCTCCTTGCGGCAACCGACATTGGCATTGACTGCGTGTACCTTTGGGGCGCAGCAAATGTAATCGCCGGGAATGCGGCGCTTTGCAAAGAACTTGGCCTTCCTGATGGCTTCAAACCTGTGTCCGCCGCGGCGCTTGGGTATGCCGTTGGCGGCACTCCGGCGGAAAAGGGACTGGGCATTACCCTTGCCGTCAACTACGTCGATTGATGTGCGGTGAGGAGGAAATCTGATGAAACGAATGCTGCCTGTCTGTTTTGCGCTCCTTTTCGTGGTGACCCTGTCGGCGTGTGGGACGTCTTCTAACAGTGCGTCAGACGACACAGAGCAGAGCGCAGGCGTGGAAGATGCGAGCCCGATCTACTCCGCCGAGCCGGATTCATCCGCAAATGATGATACCGGCAGTCTGGCCTCCATTGAAACCAATCCGGTTTTGCAATTGATTGATCAGCGCAATTCAACGCCGCGCGAAGAATTTACCGGCAAAGAAATTGACGAAGACCTGCTGCAGCTGCTGGGCTGGGCTGCCACCGGCAAAAACCGCGATGGAACGGGCTTTGTCGTGCCGCTGGCCATGGGCGCTGAGCCGTATGTGTCGCTGTATTTGGTCCAGGAAAGCGGCGTGCGGAGGTTTTTATGGGAGGACAACAGCTTTGAGACCATTCTTACCGAGGATATCCGCTCTCAGGTGGCAATGATCGATATCGAGGGCGCTTACGCATATTGGGTTTACGTCATTGATCTTGATTTGGTGCCGATGGGCAATACAGACTGGGGATACCACACCATTGGGGCAATGAGCGAGCATCAATATCTGGTGGCGGAGGAATTCGACGTGCAGGCACGCTATATGGCGGCGGTTGACGCGGAGGCGGTCATTGCGCTTCTGGGTTTTAACGCGGAGGAAAAGCTGCCGGCGGGCGTGATGGTCATGGCGCACAAGTGATGCAGAGGTTGGGTATGCCCACAGCGCAGAAGGAGGAAAACGATGGATCTTTATGAAAACATCTTCAGCCGTAAATCCTGCCGTAAATATGATATGACGCCGCTGGACGCACAGACGCTCACGGAGATGGAGACCTTTATCTCCGGGCTGACACCGTTGCTGCCCGAATCAAGGCTGACCCACGAAATTTTAGGGCCGGAGGAAGTCAAGGGCTTGGGTATCTGCAAGGCACCCCACTACCTGATCATTTCCGGGGAGGAGCAGTCCCTGCGGGGCGTCTGTGCCGGGTTTCTCTATCAGCATGTGGAGTTGTACCTGTACGCGGGGGGCTACGCTACCCGCTGGCTCTCCGGGCTCAAGAGCAAGCAAAGCAACCCCAACCACGTCGCCGGGTTCGCATTCGGCAGGCCCAACGAGCCCGGCACCAGAAGTCTGGAGGCGTTTGACCGCAAATCGGTGGGCGAAATAGCCTCTGGGAGTGATGCGCGGCTGGAGGCGGTCCGGCTTGCCCCCTCGGGGATGAACGGACAGCCGTGGTACTTTGCGGTGCAGGACGGTATCGTCCATGTCTATTACAAGCGGTCGTTGGGCGGCGTGCTCGGCATGATGTATCACATGACCGATGTGGACGTGGGGCTTGCCCTGTGCCACATGGATGTGGCCTCTGAGCACGAGGGGAAGCCCTTCCGCTTTGTAACGGACCGCAAGGACGCCCCGCCGCCCCCTAAGGACTTTACCTATATAGGCACTGTGGAATAACCGGGCATTGCGCAGCGACAACCGCTCTCTTTGCGGCATAGATGTACGGGCGGGGGAGAAAAACCACGATGAGGATGGATTGCCGATATGCAGTACAGGACGAATCCCAAGAATGGCGATAAGCTCTCCACCCTCGGATTTGGCTGCATGAGATTTACAGACAGTCTGGCCGGGTCATTTGGTGTCGGCGGTAAATTTGATGCGCAAAAAATTGAGCATTTAATCAAGACGGCTGTTGATCAAGGCGTCAATTATTTTGATACCGCCTATATCTATGCCGGGAGCGAAGAAATGCTGGGGAAAACACTGGCGAACTATGGCCTGCGCAAGGAGGTTTATATTGCGACCAAGCTTCCGGTTTTTATGTGCAGGAGCAAGACTGACATTGATAAGTATTTTGATCTGCAGTTAGAACGGCTGCAAACCGATTATATTGATTATTACCTGTTCCATATGCTCTCCGATCTATCCACATGGAAGAAGTTCCTTGCGTGGGACATTGAAGCATGGATTCAGAGCAAGAAAGCGTCGGGGCAGATTCGTCAGATCGGGTTTTCGTACCATGGCCCGCAGCATGAATTTTTGGCCCTGTTGGATCACTATGATTGGGATTTTTGCCAGATTCAATATAACTACTCCGACGAGAACTTTCAGGCCGGGGTGACAGGTCTGAGAAAAGCAGCCGCGAAAGGCATGCCGGTGATCATTATGGAACCGCTGCTTGGCGGAAAACTGGCCAATTCGCTGCCCCCGGCTGCGGTAGAGTCTTTCAAAAAGGCGGACCCGAATCTGGCGCCGGCTGCGTGGGCGTTTCGCTGGCTATGGAACCAACCGGAGGTCACCGTGGTTCTGAGCGGCATGAACCGGATGGAGCAGCTATCGGAAAACCTTCTGATTGCAGCGTCCTCCTCGCCCAATATGCTGTCGGAGGGGGATCTGGACGCATATGAAAACGTCAGGACGATTTTTAACGAGGCCAATAAAATACCATGCACAGGCTGCCATTATTGCACACCTTGCCCCTTTGGCGTGGACATTCCGAACTGCTTTACCGCCTATAACACCTATTGTGCCATCAGTAAAAGCCAGGGAGCCATGCAATATGCAATGGGTACGTTGCTGGCAGGAAAGCCTGGATACGCCGGGCTATGCAAAAAATGCGGTCAATGCGAAAAACACTGTCCACAGAGTATTCCCATTCGAGCGTCCCTGGATGAGGTGAAAAAGACGATGGAGGGCTTTCGCTTCAAGGTGATGCGGATCGGCGTCAGGCTCTTTATCAGGAAAAAATAAGAGAACTTTCGGGCAAAGATTCAGTGCCGCGTGTAGGAGGAATCTGAATGCAGAACGTCATTTATTGCTTTTCCGGTACCGGCAATAGCTTGGCCGTTGCAAGATCAGTTGCAGGAAAATTGACCGATACATCGGTCGTCTCTGTGATGGCGTTGCAGGACCATGCAGAAGTCCCGGCAAGCTATGAGCGGGTAGGCTTTGTTTTTCCGACCTGCTTTGGCCATCCGCCCAAGGTGGTCGCTGAGCTGGGCGAATCCCTGCGCCTGCACCCCCATCAGAAGGTGTTTATCATCGTAACCTGTGGTGGTGCCGACATACTTACGTTATCAGACTTCAGGCGGCTGTTGCAGCCCAAAACGCAGAATCCCATACAGGGTTTTGTCGTAAGGCTGCCGGGCAACCATATTGTTGGATTTTCCGCGTGGAGTGAAGCACGGCAACGCCGCCTGTTCGACAATGCGGCATTGGCGATAGATCAAATTGTGTACCAGATAAAAAATGACACACCGACAAAAGTAAAAAGGGATATCAACTTAAAGCTGGCAACGTTTTGTTCCAGCACGTTTAATGGCTGGCTTGGCGTAAAAGATATTTTTTCAACAAAAGCGGAGTACTTTACAACGGACGCCTGCGTTCATTGTGGTATCTGCGAGCAGTTGTGCCCCGTTGGGAATATAAAGGCGTCCCCCACAGCCGTCTCCTTTGGTGACAATTGCCAACAATGCATGGCTTGCATCCAATGGTGCCCACAGAGGGCGGTGGGACATCCGAATGTCCCAAAGGACAGGAAGCGCTATCACCACCCGGATATTACGGTGGAGGATATGCTGGAGCTGCTTCAAGCGGCCAATCAATCCGTCTAACACATCAGCGGCATGGTGACTGTCCCATGCCGCTGATGATATGCTTGACATTCTCCTACAACTGTTGTATTTTATAGTTATCAGCATGGTATATAGATGATTCCACTTCGATAGAGACAGGAGAAGAAGTTATGCCTCAATTATCACCCACAGCGGCAGCAAGCAGACAAATCTTTATTGACGCGTTCTGCGAACTCTATCAAGACAAGCCTACTGAAAAAGTAACGGTTGCCGAATTGACGCGTAAAGCAGGATTCAACCGCAGCACCTTCTATGAATACTTTACTGACGTCAACGATTTACTGACGCAGCTTGAGGACGAATATATCGCGCACGTCCGTGAGGAATTAACAGGCTTAACCTCCCCGGAGCATATTGCGGACGCATTTATAGCATCGTTCTCGGCGCTGCAGGAGCGCACCAAATCCTACACCCCTGTCCTGCTCAGCAGCAAACACGTGGCAAAATTCACGGACCGGCTTAAAACTTCTTTGATGCCGGTCATTCACAGTCAATTCAATATATCGGAACATGAGACGAGAAATATATATATGCTGGAGTTCTATCTCGCGGGCGTAATCGCGGTGGTAAGCAAATGGCTGCAAGATGGAAGGGAAACACCGGTCAGTGAAATGGGCGCCATCATTCGCGCTTTGACCGCTGAAGCGATTGTCAATATGAAACAGTAAAACATACCCGTCTATTTTTGTTTTCCAACAGTTCCGGCTATTCTGTTGGTTGACTTATGAACCGGGATCGTATATCCTATAATTACAACAGTTGTTGGATATTTTGTGCGCTTGCAAAAATGAAAATAGGAAAGCGGTGACTTTCTATGGTAAAAAAACTGGACAGATGGTGTGATACTATATGGATCTGTGTCATATGCGTGCTTGGTGCCGCAACTGCCGTCTATCTGCTTCTGAACTGGAGCACGCTGCCTGTCGGGGCTAAGGCAGGGGCCTTTGGCGCAATCATCATGCCCCTTCATGTCATTGAGGAGTGGAAGCTCCCCGGCGGCCTGCATTACATTTATAACGTGATATTCGGCTCCAAAAAAATGGGCGCGCAATACCTGGACAGATATCCCATGAGCCGTCTGACGGATATGGTCACGAATATCGGCCTGGTCGTATTTCCCCTGCTCTTTATGGCGCTGTCCCTGTTTGCAGGGTTGTCTACCGAAATGGCGCTTTGCATTGCACTGTTTTGTTTCATGGAAGTAGGGGCGCACACAATTGTCGGCATATATTCTTTTTTCAGATACCGCAGAGCGGGGAAGCGCTTTATTTATTGCCCCGGGTTTGCTACCGCCTATCTCCTGTTCCTGCCTGCCGGCCTCTATCTCTGCTTTGCAATGCCTCAGCTGACGGTCGGGAACTGGATTGGTGCACTGGCCGCTTTGGCTATGATGAGTATTTGTTGTGTTCCCCTTCAGGAAATTCCTTTAAAAAAGTGGGTGTTGAAGCAAAAAGACAATGTGTTTGCGTTTAAATCCCCGAAATATTATGCAAAATTTATTCATAACGATCCATTCTAAAACGATTTGTTGGAGGCAATCTGCTATGATAAAAAAATTGGATCAATGGTGCGACAACGTATGGATTTATTTCATGTGTGCGGTCGCCGCTGTAGTAGCAGTTTTTCTAATTGTGAACTGGAATACATGGCCGCTCGGCGCAAAGGCAGGGGCCTTTGGCGTCATCATTATGCCGCTGCACGTCATTGAGGAGTGGAAGCTCCCCGGTGGTCTGCACTATTTTTATAATGTGATGCTGGGGCCCAAAGAGTCGGACTCACAGCATCTGGACCGCTACCCCATGAGCCGGTTTACGGACATGATCACAAATATTGGAATGCAGTTTTTCCCCCTGTTGTATCTCGTACTGTCCCTCGTGACCAATCTGTCCACCGAACTGGCAATTGGCATTATGCTCTTTAGCTTCACTGAGGTTTTTGCCCATACCTTTGCCGGTATCGTTTGCATGCGCTGGTATCGCAAAGCGGGGAAACGCACCATTTATAATCCCGGGTTCGGCACGTCTTATCTTCTGTTTTTGCCCGCGGGGATCTATCTGGCCGTTCACATGCCGACCTGGACGGTCGGAAATTGGATCGGTGGAATCATTGCGTTGTTGGTTATTCTAATTTGCTGTGTTCCCCTGGCGGAAAGACCGTTTAAAAATTGGGTTGTAAAACAGGGGGGGCGACACATTTGCGTTCAAATCCCCGCGATATTTTAAGCAGTTCACCGAAAAGCATTAGGGAGGGAGCTTGGATGAAATTTTGGAGAAGATACTGGTATTATATCGGAGGAATTTTGTTTGTATTCATGGCGTTTTTCATGGGGCTGTGGGGCTCTGCGCATTTGCAGCGCATTCAGGTGATTCTTGTCTTTAGCTGGATGGGTATGCTGATGCACCAGTTTGAGGAATACGCACTCCCCGGCGGGTTTCCATCGAATTCTAATTTCGTCCAGATGGACGAGAAGTAGACGATGGACCTTTATACGATCAATGCCAACCAAAGATGGATTAGCATTGTGGACTTCTCTTC
>JAJBUC010000046.1:13603-14778 GCA_020860545.1 Oscillospiraceae bacterium
GGTGTGGATGGGTGCGGCACCGGTCATCTCGGGGCTTCTGCAGCTGCTGGGACACGGCATCATAATGAATCGACGCTTAAAAAGCTTTTATAATCCCGGATTGGGTGCAACCGTTTTTTTGCAGACGCCGATTGCGATCTACTATTTCTGGTACGTTGCAACCTATATGCCGGACAAAGTCGGACAGCTCTGGCTGGGCATACCCGGCGCAATCGTTGGCATGCTGCTGGTATTCATCATCCCGATTCTGCTCATGAGAGACCGCAACTCCAAATATCCCTTCGCGCCGGAAGAGCTGTATGGGTATGCCAAGGATAAGATTATTGCGATGCGGGAGAGCAGTGGATAACCGTGAAACGGATACAATGCAAAAGGGGCTGTTGCAAAAAAGCCCGGGGCAAAAAAGTAGACGTCAGCGATCCCAAAAGGGTTTGCTAACGTCTACTTTTGCGTTAAGATAAATTTGTGAAAAAGAATCTAACACAATTTATTCTTAAAGCCCCGCGATAGCACACGTTGTTCCCCTCTTTTGAGAGGGAGCAAGCGCGGCATTGGGCGATAATTCCCTCTATTTCGGTTGTTATGAGGGAATCGTACCGGGCTACCCTATTAGCTTTTAGTCAAGTGCTTCGCAGAAGATTATCAGTTTTCTGTCAGTTTGTTATCAATTTTCACAGCACAAAAAAACGACCCGATTTTTCGGGCCGCTTTTGCAGACCGAGTTATACAGCAATCCTGTATGCTATACTGCGGACGGATTCTATGTAGTTAATTGCTTCATGGCCATATCGTAATCGTCGCCGTATTCAGTAGATATGGCAATGGACGGAGTTAATTGTTATTTCAAGAGAAACATCGTCGCCATAAGCGTACCGTATTGAATACAAGTAGCCGGGCATAGGTGGAGACACGCTAAACAGCGTTGGCAGGTTTCACTTTTCCAAACCGGGTGGCCATCGTCCATACAGATATTATTTGTTGGGCATACCTCGGAGCAAAGGCCGCATGATTTACAACTATCCGTAAAATAAAAAGCCTTATCATTGGAATTAACTGTTTTGTAAATATGCTCTCCTAAATTCTATTGGCGCAAACTTAACTGCCATTAGATTTAAAATACCTATATCTCTTTTTGTTTACCGTCTTTGTGCCAATATTAATTGCTTCATTCGGAC
>JAJBUC010000097.1 GCA_020860545.1 Oscillospiraceae bacterium
GGACGGGTCGGCGGGGAGCGTACCCCAGCGGCTGCGCAATGCCATTACCATTTTATCCATCATGCTTACATGGGCGATGGAAAACGCGATTGAGACGGCGGACAGCATGAAAAGCCGGGGCTACGGCCTGCCGGGGCGCACCGCATTTTCTATCTACCGCTTTGACCGCCGCGACCGGACGGTGCTGCTGTGGCTGCTCGGGTGTGGTGTTTACATGAGCGTCGGCTGGATCACAGGCGCTCTGTATTTCCGGTATTTTCCCACCATAAAGGGCATGGCTATGGGGGCATATCCCGTATCCATTTTGCTGGTTTACCTTGCGCTGTGCCTGACGCCGGTGCTGCTGAATATACGGGAGGACAGGAAATGGACACGTTTACAATCACAGACCTGACCTTTTCCTACCCTGAACAGGAGAAGAAGGCGCTCCATAAGATCAGCATTTCGATACCCCAGGGCGAGTTTTTGACCCTCTGTGGTCCGTCCGGTTGTGGAAAGTCCACACTGTTGCGGCAGCTGAAGACGGTGCTCTCACCCCACGGAACACGTTCCGGCGAAATCCTGTTTGAGGGCACGCCGCTCGGCACGCTGGATCAGCGCACACAGGCGGCGCAAATAGGCTACGTGCTGCAAAGCCCGGACAACCAGATTGTCACGGATAAGGTGTGGCACGAGCTGGCGTTCGGGCTGGAAAGCCTCGGCTATGACACGCCGACAATACGCAGGCGTGTTGCGGAGATGGCGAGCTTTTTTGGTATTGAGGCGTGGTTTCACAAGAACGTCACGGAGCTCTCCGGCGGACAGAAGCAGCTGCTGAATCTCGCGTCCATCATGGCGATGCAGCCGAGTGTCCTGATCCTCGACGAGCCGACGAGCCAGCTGGATCCCATCGCGGCGGCGGATTTCATCGCCACCATCGGCAAGATCAACCGCGAGCTTGGCACGACCATCATCCTCACGGAGCACAGGCTGGAGGATGTGTTCCCGCTCGCCACGCGCGTTCTTGTTATGGATGCGGGCGCGGTGATCTGCGCGGGCAGCCCCAACGACGTTGGTCTGGCGCTGCGTGCGCGCAGTCACGCCATGTTTCTCGCCATGCCCACCGCCATGCGGATATGGGCAGCGGTCCCTAACGATCTCGCATGTCCCATCACTGTACGCGACGGGCGGCGCTGGCTTGGAGCATATGCAGCTGCACACCCGCTTGGCGCTGTGCCCAGGCGGGGGCGGAATGCTTCCGGCGATCACGGTACGGCCGTCACGCTGGAGGAGGTATGGTTCAAGTACGAAAAGGAGCTTCCGGATGTCGCGAAGGGCCTCAGCATAGAGGTCCGCCGGGGGGAGCTGCTCGCGATCCTAGGCGGCAACGGCGCGGGCAAGACCACCGCGCTGTCCCTGATTTCCGGCAGGAACAAGCCGTACCGCGGCACGGTCACCGTCTGCGGCACGGTTGGAATCCTCCCGCAGAATCCGCAGGCGGTCTTTGTGAAGAAAACCGTCCGCGAGGATTTGTTTGAAATGCTAAAGCAGATGCGCATCACGCAGGCGGAGAAGGACGCAAAGGCGGCCCATGTCACGCAGCTCTGCCGGCTGGAGGCGCTGCTCGACCGCCACCCCTACGACCTCTCCGGCGGGGAGCAGCAGCGGGCGGCGCTGGCAAAGATACTGCTTCTGGACCCCGAAATATTATTGCTTGACGAGCCGACAAAGGGGCTGGACGCGGCGTATAAGCAGGTCTTTGCGCAGATATTGCGGATACTCCTCCGGCGGGGTGTGAGTATCATTATGGTGAGCCATGACGTGGAGTTTTGTGCCCAATACGCGCACCGCTGCGCGCTCTTTTTTGACGGCAGTATCGCAGCCGAGGCTGCGCCGGGTGATTTTTTCTCCGGCAACAGCTTCTATACCACCGCGGCAAACCGCATGGCGAGAGGTTATCTGCCTGCTGCCATTCTCACCGAGGATGTCGTCACGGCCTGCGGTGGTACTGTGCCGCCCGAGCCGACGCTCCCCGATGATATTCCGCCGCTGCCGCCGCCTGATGCGCACAGCACGGCGGCGAAGCCCCAAAAGCTTCCCCTGTGGCGTAAAATACTCGCCGGTGTATTCGGCATTGCCGCAATTGTGGCCTTTGTCGTAACGATCAGAATATCCGACCTTTCGGCACTCATTACGCAGGAGGGCGTCACGGGCACCGGTTACCAAACGACCGCCGTACAGGTGGTATTCATCATCTCCGCACTCATTTTCGCCCTTGCCATAGGGCGCCGCGCGCCTGCACCGCTGGGCGCGGTGCAGGTTCCGCGCGGAGAGCGGCGGCTGTCAAGGCGCACGGTCGCCGCTGCGGTCATCATCCTGCTGCTCGTCCCGCTGACGCTTTTTATCGGCGTATTTTATCTGGATCATAAGAAGTACTATTTTATTGCCCTGCTCATGATGCTTGAGATTATGCTCCCGTTTGCGCTCCTGTTTGAAGGGCGGAAGCCGCAGGCGCGGGAGCTTGTGATCATCGCGGTGCTGTGCGCCATCGCCATCGCGGGACGCGCCGCATTCTTTGCCCTGCCGAACTTTAAGCCCGTCATGGCCATCGTGATTATTGCCGGTATCGCCTTCGGCGGCGAAACGGGCTTTCTTGTCGGCGCGGTTACGATGCTGGTATCCAATATGATGTTTTCACAGGGGCCGTGGACGCCCTTTCAGATGTTTGCCATGGGGATCATCGGTTTTCTCGCGGGCGTGCTGTTTCGCAAGGGACTGCTCCGGCGCACACGCATGTCCATGTGTATCTTCGGCGCAATCTGCGCCGTGGTGATCTACGGCGGCATCATGAATCCCGCGTCGGCGCTCATCTGGGCGCGGGAACTCAACTGGCGGCTGCTTCTGACCTATTACATTTCCGGCTTTCCGATGGACCTCATCCAGGCGCTCGCGACGTTCTTTTTCCTGTATGTCGCCGGGGAGCCGATGCTGGAAAAGCTGGACCGGGTGAAGGTCAAGTATGGACTGGTGCAGTGAACCAATCCTCACGTGCGCTCATATACTGTGGTGTGTTGGGTAGCACAACACAAAACATTGATAAGGGAGACTGTATTTCATGAGCAAGTGTAATCATGAGCATGAGCATGAGCATGACCATCTCCGCAGAGAGCTTAGACGCCTGAAGGGTCAGCATGTTAGAATATTCACTGTGCACGACAGATTTGAGGGCATTCTCATTGAAGTGGAAGAGGACGATATCGAAATCATCGACCGTTGCAACCGGATTATCATGATCGAGATTGATATGATTGTCGCCGTCGAGGAGCCCCAGACCAGACTGAGAGAGTTCTGTGAGGACGAAGAGGAAGAGGAAGAGGAAGAGGAAGAGCATTGCCATCACCATTGTGATGATTAATCTCTGAGTCTCTCCATTCAAATACGCTATGCGCCCTGCGATTTCGCAGGGCGCATTTTTACCATTTAACGGGGGATTCCATACTTGCTTTTTAGAGTGCAAAAGAATATAATACAATAAAATTTGTACAATTGAGGCGCTGTATGCCTATCATAAGGGGGAGTCTTATGCTGCAGCTGACGGATATCAGCAAATCCTATCGGACAACCTCTTTTATGCAGACGGCGCTCGATCACATTTCGATTACGTTTCGGGACAGTGAATTCACGGCGATACTGGGGCCGTCCGGTTCCGGCAAGACCACCATGCTCAATATCATCGGCGGCCTTGATCATTACGACTCCGGCGAGCTCGCTATTGACGGGGTATCGACAAAACAATACAAGGCATCCGAGTGGGATGCGTACCGCAATAAGCGCATCGGCTTTGTGTTCCAGAGCTATAACCTGATACTGCATCAGACGGTGCTTGCCAATGTAGAGCTGGCGCTGACGCTCAGCGGGGTGTCTGCCGCCGAGCGGCGCGCGCGGGCAATGCGGGTGCTCGAAGAGGTAGGACTGGCGGAGCACATCCGGAAGAAACCGAGCCAGCTCAGCGGCGGGCAGATGCAGCGGGTCGCCATCGCCCGCGCGCTCATCAATGACCCGGAGATACTGCTGGCGGACGAGCCCACCGGCGCGCTTGATACAAACACGAGCGAACAGGTTATGGACCTGCTGACGCAGATTGCCAAAGACCGGCTGGTCATTATGGTCACGCACAACAGCGCGCTTGCTGCGCAGTATGCAAACCGCATTATCCATCTCACAGACGGAAAAATCGAATCGGACAGCCGCCCGTTTGACCCATCGGACAGGGTATCTCATGTTCCCCAAAAACCACACCGGGCGCGTATGTCATTCCTCACTGCGGTTTCCCTTTCGCTCAGCAACCTCATGACCAAGAAGGGACGCACCTTTGTAACGGCGCTTGCGGGCTCCATCGGCATCATCGGTATTGCCACCATTCTGGCGATTGCAAATGGTATCAACGGCTATATTCAAAAGGTGGAGATGGAGACCATGAGCGTGTACCCGCTCACCATTCAGAGCTCCGGCATTGATCTGATGAGCATGGTTGCGGGGTCGGAGACCACCGCGCGGGAGGAGCTGCGTTCGGATTCCGGCGGGGTTTATGAGCGCAGCACATTCGGCAGACTGTTCTCCTATCAGAATAACAATGACCTTACGTCCCTCAAAGCCTATCTGGATGAGCACCAAAGCGACGTGGAGGCAAATGCCAGCAGCGTCCAATATGTCTATGATATTACGCCACAGATTTATCTGGCGGATACGTCCGGCGGCGTTGAGCAGGTCAATCCCGATACGGTGCTGTCCGAGGTGTTGACCGGTGCCGACGGGATGGGTATGTTTGCGGCGTTCAGCGGGGGTGCCGGGATGAGCGTGTTTTTTGAGATGCCGGGGGAGCGCAGCCTGTACGAGGGGCAATATCAGCTGCTTGCGGGAGATTGGCCGGAGCAGTATGACGAAGCGCTCCTTGTCCTGTCGGCGGATGGCAGTGTGTCGGATATCACCCTCTATGCGATGGGCGTACACGACCGCACCGCATTGCGGGACATGCTCGCAGGCACACAGGCGGAGACCGGCGCGCAGCGGTACGATTACGATACCCTCCTGTCCGCGCAATTCAAAGTCATTCTACCGGCGGATACCTACCAGTACGATGAAACCTATCATATATGGGTCGACCAGTCCCAGGACAGCGCCTATATGAAAGCGGTGGTAGACGCCGGCGTGCCGCTCAGGATCGTCGGAATTGTCCGGCCGGATGCGGACGCGACGGCTACCACGCTCTCTTCCGGCATCAACTATACGCCCGACCTGGTCCGCTATCTGATGGATGGTGCGGCGGCATCGCCGGCCGTCCAGGATCAGCTTTCGCGCCCGACCGTCAATGTCCTGACGGGCAAGACGTTTGAGGAGGAGAACGAGACGGCGGCGGATACGCCGTTTCAGCTCTCTGATGTTGTCTCCATGGATGAGGACGCGCTCAGAGACGCGTTTCAGGTAGACACGTCGAAGCTCACGATAGACCCGTCGGAGTTCCTCTCCCTTGATTTGACGGGGCTGGCATTGCCTCCTATTGACGCGCTGACGCCCGATCTGCCCGATGTCCGGGATGATCTGCGCGCAGTCGCGGAGCAGGCCGGTATCGACGCCGGTCAGCTGACCGAAGTGATGGGGGCCGTCTTGCAGGATTTCCTGCTGGCGGAGGAGGAACAGGGAGTGACCGATCCCAATCAGATGATCGAGGATCTGTCCGCCTATCTCGCGCGCGCCGATGTGCAGGCGGGCATCCGGGAGCAGCTCACGCTGGATATGGACATGTCGCTCATTCAGGCGCAGGTGAGCGAAGCGCTGGAAACCTATGTCCGGGAAACGCTGCAGGCCTATATGGATGCGGCTGTGCAGGCACTGCAGGACCAGATGCAGACGCTGACCCAACAGGCGATGCAGGACGTGATGGACCAGATACCGGCGCTGCTGCAAGAGGCTGTCACGGTTGACACGCAGGCCTTTGCGCGGGCGTTTCAGTTAAATATGGGGGCGGATGAGATTTTAGCGCTCATGACCTCCCTCCTGAATCCGGAGGAGAGCACATTTGCGCGCAATCTCACTACGCTGGGCTATGCGGATGCGGCTACTCCGTCTCAGATCAATATCTATCCCCGCGACTTTAACGCCAAGCAGAACCTGATCGATATGCTGGACGGATACAACGCGCAGATGCAGGCGAAAGGGGAAGGGGATAAGGTAGTGCGCTACACAGATATCGTCGGCGCGATGATGTCCTCCGTGACGAGTATCGTCAACATGGTCAGCTATGCCCTCATCGGTTTTGTGTCCATCTCACTCATTGTTTCCTCCATCATGATCGGCGTGATTACCTATATCTCGGTGCTGGAGCGCAAGACGGAGATCGGCATCCTGCGCGCCCTTGGCGCAAGCAAGCGGGATGTCAGGCGCGTTTTTAACGCGGAGGCCCTGATCATCGGCTTTGTGGCAGGTGTGTTTGGCATTTTCGTCACCCTGATTCTCTGTATTCCGGTCAATACCGTCGTCCTGCAGCGGTTTGGTATTGCACAAATTGCCCAGCTCTCGGCCTGGGCGGCCATCCTCTTGGTTGCGATCAGTATGCTCCTCGCATTTATAGCAGGACTGGTGCCCGCATCTGCGGCGGCGCGTAAAGACCCGGTTGAGGCGCTGCGCAGTGAATGATAAAATTACAGCAGCGTGAATTGGTCCTTCCGATAGTCGATGATTCCTTCTCTTTTCATGCGCATGAGTGTGTGTGAAAGGGCACTGCGCTCCACGCAGAGATAGCTTGCCATCTCCTCGCGGTTGTGCGGGACGGAAAAACGCAGGCCCCGCTGTCGCGCATACGCGTTCAGATAGCCCAGAACCTTTGCCTGGACGGATTTTGCACCCAGCAGCTCCGTCCGGTTTTGCAGGTAAAGATTCTTCTGTGCAACCACCCGGAGCATGTTTGAGATGAGCGTCTGATGAAAGGCGCAGGTGTTTGGGCAGGTGTGCAGAATGCGGGAGAATTGCAGCAGCAGCACCGTGGTGTCGGTATCGGCCAGCACGGTGACGGGGCTCTCCGCCACGCCCGCGCAGCAGAGAGCCTCGGCAAACAGATCGGCGTTCCCCAGCGTGGCAAGCAGCGACCGGTTGCCGTCCACGTCGTCTTTCACAATATGCAGCCGTCCGGAGAGTATAACGCCCACATGTTCCGGCCTGTCACCGGACAGCAAAAGGGCTTCGCCCCGCTTGCAGTGTTTTTGGCGGGCGCGCAGGCATGTGAGCATGGCGGTAATATCCGCCGGCATAATCCCCAGAAAGAGGGGCGTTGCGCTGAGTACTTCCGTATATGGGTCCATTTTATCAAACACTTTCTAATCCGTGGTTAAAACCACGGATTTTTTGTGTTAAGTATAGTATCATACAGGCAGAAAGTCAAGGGAGTGTGCATGTAATGATACGAAAACTGATTACTATTGACGAAGCGGCATGCAACGGCTGCGGCCTGTGCGCCGCCGCCTGCCACGAAGGGGCCATCGGCTTGGCGGGCGGCAAAGCAAAACTGCTGCGCGACGATTACTGCGACGGCTTGGGGGACTGCCTGCCGGTCTGTCCCACCGGTGCCATCTCCTTTGAGGAGCGCGAAGCGGCGGCATACAACGAGGCAGCAGTAAAAGCGAACATGGCGCGGGGTATGCAGACAGGCTCTCAGCTCCGGCAGTGGCCGGTACAGATCAAGCTCGTGCCGGTACAAGCGCCCTATTTTGCCGGGGCCGAGCTGCTGGTTGCCGCCGACTGCACCGCATACGCCTGTGCGGACTTCCACACTCGGTTTATGCAAAATAGAGTTACGCTGATCGGATGCCCCAAGCTGGACCAGGTTGCCTATGCGGAAAAACTGACGGAGCTGTTCAGGCACAATGCGCTCAAATCCGTCACAGTCGCGCGCATGGAGGTGCCTTGCTGCGGTGGCATTGAGTACGCGGTAACGGAAGCCCTGCACGCGAGTGGGCGGACGATTCCCCTGCAAGTTGTAACCATATCCACCGAAGGAATTATTTTAAAGGAGTGACCAGCCATGAAGGAAACCATGTTTTGCTACCAGTGCGAGCAGGCCGCGCAAGGGACGGGATGTACCGTATCCGGTGTCTGCGGGAAACAACCGATGACCGCCCGGGCACAGGATGCGCTGACCGGTGAGATGATCGCGCTGGCGACAGCCATGCAGCGGGCAGAGAGAGTATCCACCGAGGAAGTTGACCTGATCGTGGACGGCCTGTTCACCACCGTGACCAATGTCAATTTTGATCCTTCCGGCATTGCGGCGCTGACGGATCAGATCAGAGCCCGGAGGGAGCAGTGCGGCGGCGGGCGCATTTTGGACGAGGAGGCACTCTTTCACGGCGACGCAGATCTCGTCTCCCTGCGCGCCACCCTGCTGTTCGGACTGCGCGGCATGGCAGCTTACGCCCACCATGCCAGAATATTGGGCAGACGTGACCCGGAGGTGGACGCATGGTTCATCAAAGGCATGGCGGCGCTGGGCGAGACACATAGCGTGGCCGAATGGCTGGGTCTGCTGATGGAATTTGGCGGAATCAACCTCCAGTGTATGGCGCTGCTGGACGGGGCCAATACCGGGGCTTACGGAAACCCCGTCCCCACGGAGGTGCCGCTCACCATCGAGCCGGGACCCTTTATCGTCGTCACCGGGCACGACCTCTGTGATCTGGAGCAGCTGCTCAAGCAGACCGACGGCAAGGGGGTCAACGTTTACACCCACTGCGAGATGCTGCCCGCCCACGGCTACCCGGCCCTCAAGGCACATCCACAGCTCAAGGGCAATTTCGGTACCGCGTGGCAGAACCAGCAACGGGAATTGGAAGGTATACCCGCACCCATTCTTTTCACCACCAACTGCCTGATGCCGCCGAAGGACAGCTACCGTGACCGGGTGTACACCACAGCGCTGGTGAATTACCCGGCGATGAAGCATATCGGCGCCGACGCGCGCGGCCATAAGGATTTTACCGCCCTGATTGATCACGCCATCCGGCTGGGTGGTTATGCGACGGCGCAGAACCGGACCGGCATCAACGGCGGCAGTACGGTAACCACCGGATTTGGGCGGCAGACCATACTGGATAACGCCCCCGCGATCATCGACGCGGTCAAGGGCGGTGCCATCAAGCACTTCTTCCTCGTCGGCGGATGCGACGGCGCAAAGCCGGGCCGCAACTACTATACGGAGTTTGTCAAGCAGACGCCGGAGGATACCATCGTGCTGACGTTGGCCTGCGGGAAGTACCGCTTTCACGACCTCGACGTGGGCAGCATCGGCCCATTCCCGCGCATTCTGGATATGGGCCAGTGCAACGACGCCTACGGTGCGATTCAGGTCGCAGCCGCCCTCGCGGGCGCGTTTGGGTGCGGGGTGAATGACCTGCCGCTGACGCTGGTGCTCTCCTGGTATGAGCAGAAGGCGGTCTGCATCCTGTTGACACTGCTTTCGCTGGGCATCAAAAATATTTACATCGGGCCAAGCATCCCCGCCTTCTTTTCCGACACCGTTCTGGGCACATTGGTTGAAATGTTCGACCTGCACCCCATCACCACGCCGGAGCAGGATTTGGGCGATATGCTGGGGTAATCGCAAAATTGTGCTGGAATATCTGTGGGTAGTATGATAAAATGGTTCATATTACTGGAGATTGAGGTGTGGTGTGATGCATTTGTCTGAATTGCGCGATCGCGTGCTGACGATACCGGTGCTTGAGAAAAAGTTGGCAGCGTTACAAGATGAAATGGAACGAGCAAACGAGCAAGTGTCCGACCTGCTCAGTCAATTTGAGCAGGAGCGCCGTGATGTAGAAAAATTGCAGAAAGAATCGCTCTCGTCATTTTTACTTCAGTTAGTCGGAAGATATGAAGATAGGCTGGTGAAGGAGCAGGGCGAGGAAATTGCCGCCACGCTTGCGTATGATCGCGCTGTGACACATCTCTATAGCCTGACGCGGGACAAAGAGACCCTTGCCTCCCGTATTTCTGATTTGCGTGTGGAGGAACAAAAATATTACAGCGAGCTGGAGAACAGACGGCAGGAGCTGGCAAATCAGGCGATAGAAGAGAAAGGGATACAGTATGCTGCGTTGGCGCAAGCGCGCAGTTCCATCATCTCGCAGATAACGGAAATTCGCGAGGCGTTAAGCGCTGCGGCGCTTGTCAAAGAAACGGCGCAGAGCGCGCGTGATTCCCTGAAGAGCGCTGAGGGCTGGGCTACAT
Organism: Oscillospiraceae bacterium; assembly: GCA_020860545.1. Lineage (GTDB taxonomy): Bacteria > Bacillota > Clostridia > Oscillospirales > Oscillospiraceae > JAJQEJ01. Next base: position 10,258 of record JAJBUC010000097.1, read on the forward strand.
ATGATGTTTTTGGGGGCGGAGGCATCATATCGCATATTGCAAAATACTCACATATCGATCGTGCCGAGCAAAGCTTTCATACCCTTTCGACAAAATTGCGCGATTTTAAAGAAGAATTAAAAGACGTGAGCGGCTTAACCGTTTTAGGCCTGAGCGAAATATCTGAAGGACAGCGCGCCGTTGATTTTTGGTTTGACAATATTTTTACTGATTTATCGGTACGCCGCCAAATCCGAGGTAATGCCGAAGAGATCGACCATCTGTTGACTAAAATTTCTGTGGCCGCGTCTGAACTAAAGGCAAAATTAAGAGAGGCCGAGGAGAAGCTGGAGGAAAACAGGCTGCAAGAGGAAGCACTCCTCCTATCCTGAATTTATGATCGCCGCTTGCGGTATGCAACCAGCTTTTCCACCGCCCGGTCAATGGGCAGGGCGATGGAAAATGCGGTAATATCCTTGCGGTGTAGTGCGAATTCCGCGCCCTTTCCAATCTGACTGACAAGTACGTAGTCACAGTCGGCGAGCAGGTCTGCTGTTAGGCGCAGCTGGTTGTCGTCATGGCTGCGCGTATTGCAAACCGGCTGCGTTTTCCGCGTCTCGATGAAGTGCCAGCCGGTTTCGTCGTTCACTTCAACAATATAAAATCGCTCCGCCCGCCCGAAATGCTGGTTTACGACCTTGCCGTCGGTGCTGGCGATTGCGATGCGAAATGCCATAAAGTACCCTCCTATCTTACCCATGGGAGAAGGTGTCCTTGTAGGCGATGCGCTTGAGATACACCTGTCCTGCAAAGTCCTGCTCTCCGGGGATGCCAATGGCGTCTGCCCGGCAGTGCTGGCAGTGGCGAAATACGTCGATATGCGCCCCCGCTGCCTGCCGCGCCGTCTCAATCGCGGCGCAGTCAGGGGCGGGGCGGTCTGCAAACGCGTGCTGTGGGATGAGCGGGATGAGATTATAGATCGACGCGCCCGCGTCACGGACCGCCTTCGCGACCGTTTCAATATGCGTGTCGTTGATGCCGGGGACTAAAACGGTGTTTACCTTCACCGTGACGCCGCCCTCAGATACGGCGCGGATCCCGGCGAGTTGGTTCTCAATGAGGATACCTGCCCCCTTTGTACCGGTGTAAATAGCACCGTGGTACACAATTCGGTCGTTGATCTGCGCCTGAATCTCCGGATCGACGGCGTTGACCGTCACTGTGAGCGAGTCCACGCCGACCTCCAGAATCTCCTCCGCCCGTTCCTGCAGAAGGAGTCCGTTCGTGCTCATGCACAGCAGCAATTCCGGATAGCGTGCGCGCACCAGGCGAAAGGTTTCGAGCGCGTAGTCGGTCGCGAGGGTATCGCCGGGGCCCGCAATTCCCACCACGGTCAGCGGGACTGCGCCGTCGCAGATTTCAAGCGCCCGCCCGACCACCTCCAGCGCCTCCTCCGGCGTGAGGATCTGCGCTGTGACGCCGGGGCGGTTTTCGTAGTCGTTAATTTTTCGGTCGCAAAATTTGCATTCAATATTACAGCCGGGGCTGACGGGCAGGTGAATCCTGCCCTTTCTGTTTTTTTGCCCGCCAAAGCAGGGGTGGGACTGCTTGAGCCGTTCATAGTTTTCACCCATTACAGATACGCCTCCTGTCAGTTAAAGCGGGTCAATACGTTGGAATAGATATCCTCCAGAAGCTTTAAGCCTCCGTCATAACCGGCGAGGGAGCCGTTGATAATCAGCCGCTCAATGACAGGGTAGGATATGTTGACATAATGTGCCTGCGTCTTCTGCGCAAGGCTCTTTTCCCAGCTGCTGCCCAGAATGAGGGGGTAGCCGTTAAAATCTGCTGCTTCGATGTCCTGATGGATGGTGTAGCCGTCGGTGGAAAAGGCTACCTCGGCCTCAATGCCGTAATTGAGCTTCTTAAATTCCGCTGAAATCCCGTCGCGGTATTGCTGCGGCGTGTCGTCGACAATGTACTGCTTGGAGGGGAACAACCCCAGGTCGTTCACCAGAAATTTCGTCAGCGCAAGGGTATACTGCGCATCCGACACGACGACAAACCGTTTGGCCATGACGCGGGTCTCCAAAAAAACATCGGCAAAGCGCTCAATATAGTAGTAGTACTCCGCCTCGTGCCGTGTGACGACTTCCTCGACCAGCGCGGGGTCAACGTGCGCGGCTTCCCCGACGGCACGGAGAAATTTGGTGGTTTCAAACGCGCCGATTGGAAGGACAGGATAGTGGAGATAGGGCGTGCCGAACTGCTCCTTAAGCAGCTGCACGCTCTCCAGCCCGACCCACGGCGAAACAAGAATGTTTAGCTCCGCGGCTGGGATGCGGTCCAGCTCGCGGATGCCGCGGTTATGCCCAAAAATCGTGTTGGGTGTGAGGCCGAGCTCCGATACGAGCCTCTCAAGCGCGCGCAGGTTCCCGAGCCAGAAAGGGTCCTGCATCGGGGGGCCGGAGAAGAGGTTAACAAGTCCTTTTTGCACCTGTTTGGCTGGTTTGCAGTACTGCGCAAAAATCGCCCCCAGCACCCAGTCGTGGCCTACATAGTTGTTTCCCTTAAAACCGGGGGTGGAGGCGCAGATCACCGGCTTGCCCGCATCGGCGAAGCGGGAGACGACCTCATCCACATTGTCACCGACGATTTCGGAGGTGCAGCCCGTCAGCACCACATATAAATCCGCGTCGATGACGCGCAGCGCGTTTTCGATGGTTTCCGCGAGCTTTTCGTTCCCCCCGAACACGACCTCCTTCTCGCTGATGCTGGTGCAGGGGAAGATATGCGGTGAAAAGAGCCCGGAGCTCCCCACGCTGCCGCCCAGCTTTTCCGCACAGCCGGGGCCGGAGTGCAGAATGGGGAGGGCACGGCTGATGGACTGCACCGTCTTCATCGCCGCGAGGGCGCAGGTATAGCGGGGCTGATCAAGTATTTTAGCCATAATTTTGTTCCTCCCGTAAAAACTTGCCGCTGTTCTGTGCATACCACCAATCGGTATAGGGCAGCTTAACGCGCGCCGCCAAATTCTTTTCAAAACTGCGGTTGCGGATGGTGTCCAGAACGGTTTTCGCGAAATGCAGCGTCCCCTTGTAGCCGAAAATCATGTACTCGTCGGCGACAAAGAGCGCGGCGACACCCTGTTTGATCGACAAAAACGTCGTCCCCGGATGGCGGGAGAAGTAGATGTCGGGCTGGTATTTCTGGATGATATTCAGCACCTCAAAATTTTGCTGGTCGGCCACCGACAGGCGAAGATTTTCCGGGGAGTTTTCCTGCAGGTGCTCGAGCGCGGGGGGCACTTTATCGTTGTCGTATTTCCCGTCGTAGTGCCACGCGGCTGCCCAGACAACCTCCATATCGAGCTCCTGCAGGACGCGGGAGACCTCATAGGTATAGCCGGGGCCCATGCCGATGACGGCGCGCAGGCCCTTGAGCTGCTTTTTTACCTCATCAATCTGCGGCAGGTAGATGGCGCGCTCCCGCGCGATGTAGGCCTCCACCTCTGTTTCCTTCCCGATGACCCGTCCGATCTCCCGCAGCCAGGCCTCGTATCCGGTTACACCCAGCGGATTGATGGTTCGTATGTACGGGACGCCGTACAGCTGCTCGAGCGCGTTGCCGAGGTATGTGCCCAGCGTACCGCAGATGCAGACGGTGGCGAGGGATTCCGAAATGTGAGAGAGCTCCTCCACGGTCGCGTTCTGGTATAGAAACTGCGCACGCACGCCGAATTCGGCGAACAGCGCGGTAATCTGGTCGCGCTCGCTCTCAAAAAAGTTTTTAAAATTAATGACCGGGCGCTTTTCTTTTGGCGGCTGCACAATCGCCTGCAAAACCGCGTGGTCGGAGATATCAAAGCCGGAGGCCCAGATGCGCGACTTAAACCCCTCGCATTGCACCGAGGCGATGGGAATGTCGTATTCCTCCCGCAATTCCTCCACAATGCTGTCGAGGTCCTCACCGATCACGCCGGAGACACAGGAGGAGGCGACAAAGATTGCTTTAGGACGGTACTTTTCATAGGTACTGCGCACAATGTCGCGTACGCTGTCCGCCGCGCCAAAGACGGTATCCGCCTCATTGAGGTCGGTGCCCAGAATGACAGATGCGTTGGTAATGCCTATTTTGACCGCCAGCTGCCGGTTTTGGATGCTGCTCCCCGGCGCAAGCGCGGTACAGCCTGCGGGCGCATGATAGACAATCGCCACATCCCGGATTCCCATCAACTGGCTGATGGCGCAGGAGGAGAGGCAGGTGCTCGACTGGCTGAAGCACCGGTCTCGGTTTTTCAGTGTGCCGCATCTGGATCTGTTGACCAAATCCATCAGATCGCCCTGGTAGCCTGTGATGGAGCCCAAGCGGTTTTCTCTTGTAGGGAC